>DAOVFC010000028.1 GCA_030668645.1 Candidatus Bathyarchaeota archaeon | reverse complement strand
GACCCGACAAGAATCGACGTTTCGATGAAAGACGCTGTCAGAAATGCTAGTAATTTTGAAAAAGCAAAGGATTACGTGAGGGCAAAATTATGGTATGAAATTGCCGGGGGACTAGCAATGTATGAGGGAGACGCAGCGAAGGTCCAAAAATTTTTCGGCAAATGCGAGAAGATTTCGCCTGAAACAAAGTATTTAATATTACAAAATCCAGAAAAGGCGGTGGCTAAGGCTCAAGAATACTATAAAAAGCATCTAAAGACATGACTTTATCTCTACTATTTTTGGCTTGTTCACCCTTAAATTGTTCCATTTTTTGAATGTAAAATAATCTAACAACTTTTAGCTTTTGATATAAGAAGACGGTTAAAGAATTCACAAAACCAAGTAGTATCAGCCTGTTTTGAAGGAACGCTAATTAGCCATTTCGTTACTTTGTTTTTTCTTCTGTTTCTTCGTCGTATCCCAGAAGTTCTTTCAGAGATTTCACTTCTTCCCTCAGCATGCCTACTTCGCCTTCGAGCGCGCTAACTTTTGATTCCGCCACCTTCTTCAACTCGTCAATCTCAAGCATTAAGTTTTCACGTTCGCTTTCTAACGTATTTATTTTCTCACGCAGGTTCTTCAAAGTCTGCATAAGCTCTCCCTTTATACCTTTAATTCTCACAACCATGTTTTTAATACTTACTGCTTCCTCGGCTCTAACTTCAGCTTCCACCGCTGCCCTAAACCTAGCCTTACAGTTTGGGCACTGAAACAAGCCCATGACAACTTTTGATTCTCTGCCTGTTTTTGCGCCTCTTCGAGACATCGGCCACGTCTTAAGCGGAGTGGACACTTCCACTCCACATTTCGGGCACTTAACCAATTACAAGCCCTCTTTGTACATTGGCGCTAGAGTCTAAAATGTGTTTTGCATAAGCACTTAACGGACTTGATAGTTATGCTTTCAGGTAAATTTGATTAATTATCGATAGCTGTGAGAAAGACCATCTGTAAAGCGGTTTGCAAGCAAGCGGTAAGGTAATTGCAGGATTCTGGAAAAAGAAGGGAAAGTTACAGGCTTATCTGGAACATCATGCGTTCAACAAGCTCTTTGTAACGGTTTCTAATGGTGACCTCGGTTACCTGCGCTATTTCAGCTATTTCTCTTTGTGTTTTTCTTTCACCTGTCAACACGGAGGCTATGTAGCTCGCAGCGGCGGCTATGCCTGTGGGACCGCGACCGGAAGTAAGCTTCAACTCTCTTGCAGTCAACAGAATTTTATGCGCGATTTCTTCAACTTTACCCTGCATTGTCAACTGGTTCGAAAACTTTGCTATGTATTGGCTTGGCTTCAGCGGTGGAACAAAATAATCAAGTTCCCTAATCAGAAAACGGTAGCTACGGCCTACTTCCTTCTTGTTTACACTTGATGCCTGAGCAATGTCATACAGTGTTCTAGCCAATCTGCACTGTCTGCAAGCTAAATAAATCGCTGCGGCTGTTACGCCTTGGATTGACCTTCCACGTATCAACCGTTCCCTTACGGCTCTTCGATAAATAACCGAGGCTGTTTCAACAATGTTTCTGGGAAGGTTTAAGGTGTTTGCAATCTTCGTGATTTCAGACAATGCAAAGGCAAGATTACGCTCCGTAGCATCTGAAACTCTTATACGGCGCTGCCATTTCCTAAGCCTATAAACCTGCGCTTTCTGACCTGGCGACAGTCTTTTTCCGTAAATGTCGCGGTCGTGCCAATCAATCATCGTGGATAAGCCTTTATCATGAATTGTGTACGTCACAGGTGCGCCAACTCTTGCTCTTTTCGCCCTCTGTTCAGCATTGAAGGCTCTCCATTCCGGTCCCCGGTCAGCTATTTTCGCAGTTATAACGTAGCCGCAGTCCATGCAAACTATCTCTGCGCTCTCGTGATCGCACATGAGCCTTGTGCTAGCGCACTCTGGGCAACGCTGAACCCTTAGAGGTTCGATTTGTGGATGTGATGAAGCTTGTCCTGAACCGGAATCATCATCTTCTTTTTCTTTATCATTCATCTTACCTTCCCCTTTCTCCTCTTTGAGGGAGCACGTATAATACCCTGTTCGTCAGCTTCTCAGGTTTTTGAATTGTAGGTTTTACAGCCACGTACGGTGAAGAAACCGGACCGAAAACATCGAAAACTTTTCCGACGGGCTTCAAGTTTTCATCAACCACTCTTTCACCGATTTTCGGAACGGTTTCCACTTTTATAATTATGTTTCGACTTGGACTTATACGGAAGACTCGGCCTAACCTCTGCAAACTTTTAAATTCCCCTCGAAAAGTAAAGTTGTTCAACAAACCATTTTATTTAAACCTTTCTACCTTTTGATCACGAGCAAAAAGTTTTTTGCTCCAGTTTTAGTCGAAACCTTCATTAATAGGAATAGTTGATAAGAGGGTGCATTCGAAAAGGGTGAGGCTTATGTCCAAACCGTTTTATGTAAAATTCGAGGTTCCTAAAGAGGTTGCAGATGCGGCCTATGAAGCCCTGCAAATAGCCACAAAAACGGGTGCTGTTAGGAAGGGCACGAACGAGACTACGAAAGCAATTGAAAGAGCGCAGGCGAAGCTTGTGGTCATAGCCGAGGACGTGGACCCACCGGAGGTTGTGGCTCATTTGCCGCTTCTATGCGACGAAAGAAAAATTCCATACCTGTATGTTCCAAGCAAAGAAAAAGTGGGCGCCGCCATTGGCATCGACGTCCCAGCTGCTTCGGCGTGCGTCGTCAACGAAGGGGATGCTACGGGACTCGTTAAAGAGATAGCTACTAGACTTGAACGGTTGAAAAGAGGAGCGGAGTGATGAGCAAAGAACGGAAGATAGCGACTGCAGCGGCAGCGGAAGAGCTTACCCCCGCAGAGGTTATCCAAGTCATCGGACACACCGGTGTGACCGGTGAGATTATGCAGGTTAGAGTTCGCATTCTGGAAGGAAGAGACAGAGGGCGCATCATAACACGAAACGTGAAAGGACCGGTGCGAGTGCAAGACGTTTTAATGCTGCGAGAGACGGAACGAGAAGCCAAGAAGATTAGGAGATAAACCGTAGAATATAAATGTAGGTGAGGAGCGTCTGTGCCCAAGACTAGGAAATGTTCGTTCTGCGGTAGCGGGTTCCCGGCTGGCACCGGCATGATGTATGTTAGAAACGACGGGTCGATTCTGTGGTTCTGTTCGAGTAAGTGCCGCAAAAATTCCCTTAAGCTTGGCAGAGACGCACGCAAACTCAAGTGGACAGCGTACTTCGGTAAAGAGGAGAAAGGAAAGGCTTAACAGAGAACTGAAGATTGTGCATGCATGCCTTAAGAAGACCTTAGATAAGATTATCAAAGGTGAAATCGTATTCTCCAAAATGCAAGTATAACAACTTCTACTCGGTCCCAGTCAGCTTTTCCCATAACGCCTTATTACATATGCATCCGGTGTCTGAGGCGTTTACGTCTCCGTTAAAGTAGCCGTAGGCTCTTACACGGCATCCTCCACAGATGTATTTGTCTAGGCAGCTTCCACATCCAACCGTTTCGCCGTTTACCACGTAAGTTTCTAGGTTTTCTCTCATATTCATAAGCGATATTCACGTTGCGATTTGTTTATATCGTTTTTCGACATGTTTCGCTTTCTGGAGGAACCGATTTATTAAGATACACGACAAAGATGCTTTAGAGGTGTTGGCATGATCAGGCTCCTTAGAAAGAGATCTAAACAGAAGGATTTGCTAAAAGTATCAGACGCCGAAAAAATACGGTTACTTAAAGAAATTGAAATATCCCTTCAACAAAAACTCGTGGAAGCAAAGCTTTGGCAATCCTTACTCGAAGTTGAAAGCCTAACCATCAACGGAAACATAGTTTACAGGGGCGATGAACCTTTAAGCGGGTTTTTTATTCGAAGATGAACCGTGAGGAAATAAGCGAACTTCTTTTTTCTCTTCTAGATTCTGTAATTCAAGCAGGTATAGGGTGTGCGCCAAGTTTAATGAACTTGTGGAGAATACTTGTAGGCGGCAACCCATCGATTGCAATCTTCCTCATACTGCCCTTTTAAGATGAGAAAGTATGGTAGCGGGGGGTCGATTTGAACGACCGATTTCTGGGTCTCTCGGAGCATCTAAGCGCTTATGAGCCCAGCGGGTTAATCCTGGCTACCCCACCCCGCTAATTTCATGTTGAAGGAAGGCTTTCTTAAATCCTTTTTAGGGAACAAGCGGTACGGGTTTAGCATTGATTCGGCAATAATAAAGCCTTCGCTGCTTATAATATTTGTACGCTTTCCAGTAAACATTTTAGTGTCACATCAAACACTTATTGAGTCTGGTGTCAATTATAATGCACAAACCGTACTTCCGTCAAATGTTTGAGCCTGCCCTTGAAAAGCCGGTTTTTGTGCAGGGGCTTCCGGGCTTCGGAAACGTGGGAAAGATCGCAGCTTATCTCTTGATAAAGTTTTGTAGCGCAAAAACCTTCGTAGAATTGTATTCACCTTCTTTTCCAGATTATGTTTCAGTTAACTCCAAGGGAATTTGCCGTCTGCCTCGCTACGAGTTTCACGCTGCTTCCATGGAGAAAAACGACTTCATCATCTTGACCGGCGACACGCAACCTTCGTTTGACGATGTCGTTGCACATTACGAGGTGTGCAGCGAAATCTTGGGATTCCTTGAGAAGTGTGGTTGCGGCTTCTTTGTCACCATGGGCGGCGTGCCCACATCGCGGCCGAACAAGCAGGTTTATGTGGCTGCCACTTCGCCCAAGCTTGCCGCAGAGTTTATGGAAAAAGGCGCGGTCATTTATGGCAAGGGTAGAATCATGGGGGCTACGGGGTTGATGTTGGGACTTGCGAAAGAGCGTGGATTAGAGGGGGTCTGCTTGTTAGGTGCGACAACCGGGTTCAAGGCGGATCGAGGTGCAGGGTTCTCTGTTTTCAAGTTTTTGATGAAGGCTCTGGGTAATGAGGTTAAGGAAGGGTTATAAGAGAAGATTGTAAGAAAATGTAACGCTGGGACAGTGTGTTGCATGGATAAAGAAAAGGGGAAAAGCGAAAGCAAAGCGTCTTTAAGGCTTGATTTAAGTTCAAGGTTCTGGAAGGCGTTTCTAGCCATTCTAGCCGCTTTCTTGACCTTTGTCGGACCAACCTACATGGTATACCTTTTCCTCAACGTTCTAGACTTGTCCTACGCCGTTTCAATGATTTCTGGGTTCATCCTTTTCGTTGCTGGTTTGGCACTTATATGGTATTTGATTAAGCGTAGGATCATTTCGTGATGAAGTTTTAGAAGCTTAGTCAAGGTGATGGCAAAGCATATAAAGTATGCCCGAGGGTATAATTGTTATGCAATCCGGTGAAGAAGAAAAACCTGGACCGCCGATGAAGAAAAAAGAATCGACTAGAAGAACAACAATAATTTTGGAAGAAAGTGAGCGTGAATTCATTGATTCCCTAATTCGAGAGGGAAAAGAGCCCGGCATAAAGCCCTTGATTTCTAAGATGCTCGACGTTTACAGGAGCATGAGCATATACGATTGGCGTTATCCAGGCGAATACTACAGCGGCATAAGCCGAATAGCATTCGTGAACGTCGAATTAATCAACATCCTTCTTCAGCACATTCCAGAGGAGAAGTGGCGAGAAGTTGGAAGGAAAATGGGTGAGGCGACTAAAATCTCCATGGAAGCCAGCCTCGGCATCCAAACAGCAAACCGTGAAAAGTGGAAAGAAGTTTTCAAACGCCTGAGAGTGCAGGGATTCGGCGACTTCTACCTAAGGGACAAGTATGTTCTCTTGAAAACGCCTTTTATCAGTAAAATCGAAATTTTGGCTGGCTTTCTGGAAGGCTTGCTCGACATAAAATTAGATGTGAAAACTTCAACTCCACCTTTTGTGCTCGAAATCAAAGAAAAGCCGGATTCCACAAACGAATAGATCATATACCCCAAAAAGCAAAGGGTATACAGAGAATTTCCATATCATAAGCGAAGGAGAAATTAAAAATGTCATTACATGAGGCTATGCTTTACGAAAAATTGGAAGACCAAAAAGTCAGATGCAACTTATGCGCTAGAAGATGCCTGATAAAAGACGGCGAGTTGGGTTTCTGTCTCGTTAGGAAAAACGAAGGCGGAACACTTCACTCGCTTGTATATGCAAAGATGATATCCGCATGCGTAGACCCGATAGGAAAGAAGCCGCTTTCACATTTTAATCCAGGAGCGTTGGTTATGTCTATCGCCACAGTTGGCTGCAACTTCCGCTGCAAATTCTGCGACAACTGGATGATAAGCCAAGAAAAGAAGATAGCTGGGAGGCATTTTCCACCAGAAGAGGTTGTCAAAGCCACAAAGGACAACGGCTGCCAAGGAATAAGCTACACCTACACAGAGCCGACGATATTTTTTGAGTACGCCTACGACACAGCCAAACTTGCACATAAAGTAGGGTTCTTCAACACCTTCGTAACGAACGGTTACATGACGCCGGAAGCGGTGAAAGCCATAGCACCCTATCTGGATGCTGCCACGGTGGATTTTAAGGGTGCGGGAGACCCTGACTTCTACAAGAAATTTTCCGCTGTTCCCACGGTTGAACCGATCTACGAGTCTCTGAAGGAGATGAAGCGAAACAACATTCACTTAGAGATCACGAACTTGGTTGTACCGAAGATGGGCGATTCAATCGAAAGGATAAGAGAGCTTGCGACATGGGTGAAAGATGTTCTCGGCAAAGACACGCCGTTTCACCTGTTACGTTTTCACCCAGAATACCAAGTGACAGACATTCCGTCCACATCAATTGAAACCTTGGAGAAAGCGTACGCCGCAGCGAAAGAAGCGGGATTGCACTACGTGTACATCGGAAATGTGCCTGGTCA
>DAOVFC010000004.1 GCA_030668645.1 Candidatus Bathyarchaeota archaeon | reverse complement strand
AACATTTCCTTTGTACTCTTTCAGAACACTTTTAGGGCGCTCTTCCGAAGGGGCATAAGGCAGTTTTTCCGGATCAATTTCGTTGCCGAATCTATCAAAAATTATGTAGACTGTCTCTTCGTTGCTGATTCGTTCCAAAACTGGCAGTGTAACGTTCTTAACTGGGCTTTCTTCATTTTGGGGTTCCGGATTAAAAACTTGCTTTCCAACCAGAACTTCTTGCACATCGTTGTCCACATCGAATGAGATGTCATGTTTCCTGTAATAATCAATAACGTATCTAGCGTTCACCGCGAGAAATGGTTCATAAAACTTTTCTATAGAGGCACATCGCACCTCATGTGATTTTGGTTTGAGTAAACCGAACTTCACAAACATTTCGCTCTTGAGCTTTTCTGCGATGATCCCGACCACGCTTGCGTCTACAAGAGTTTTGTAAACAATTGTTCTTCTCGCAGCTATCTTCTCCGAAATCGCCTTTTCACTTAGTATACCAATCTCACTGCTTGATACCATGTCTTTCTCCAACTTAAGCACCAAACAAGAATTAAAGTTTCTGTGTTAAATTACTTATGAACCCATAATAATTATATGTAATCTAGCTGATTCGGAGTCGAATTTTTGACCAATCTAATCGAAGAGAAAATATCTGCGGCGCCGTCAAGAATGAGACCTAGATCAACATCCGTTAACAGGAGGATTGTTTCTAAACTACGGGAGAATCGACTGAAACATTGTTGCCATAGATTCGTTAAAATCTTCAAAGCACAACGGTTAGGCTGCCCTTCTGTTTTCCAATAAACTTTTTTACTTCTACACGCTCTAATACACAACCCCGACAAAAGGAAAAAAAGTTATGAGCAAGATACCAAACGAGACATCTGAAACACCATTCATCCAACAAACCGATTTTGAACGAATAACTACTTTGGTCTCCGCAGAGTTTCAGATAGAAGAAGCCCTGATCGATCACAATATTCCCACATTCTATTTGAAGCAACCGCAAGAAACAAAACAAGCGTTTCTGCGACTGCTAAAACACCTAAAAACCATGAGCTTGACGGCGGTTCTCAGAAAAAAGGGTCGGAGAGTCATGTTAAAAACTGTTCCTAAGCCTCCCGCGAAACCAAGCAACATCTTGGTCAACTGGCTGCTGTTTTTCGCAACCATTGGAACAACATTCATCACGGGATACATACTTTCCTTAGAGTTGACAAATCCTCTCATCGGCGGAGCCGCATTCACAATAGCGATAATGACGATACTTGGCGTGCACGAAATGGGTCATAAGTTAACCGCTGATAGAAAAGGGATAGACGCCACACCACCATACTTTATTCCAGGTCCACCGCCAATAGGAGGGCTTCTTGGAATCGGAACCTTCGGTGCTGTAATAATGCAAAAGTCGCTTCCACCTAACAAAGACGCTCTATTTGATGTGGGGGCAAGCGGTCCAATTGTAGGATTTATTGTGACTATTATCGCTGCTATCGTAGGTATCCCCTTTTCAATTTATGATTGGGTTCCTAAGGGAAGTCCAACACTTCCTGTGCCAGTGTTATTTCGACTGGTTGCACCCTTTCTACTCCCTCCTTTCGAGATGGCTCCTCCTTCTCCCGGACTTGGATATGTTTCTGTAGTGATATTGCATCCTGTTGCTTTTGCTGGCTGGATTGGCATGGTTATTACAATGCTTAACTTGCTGCCCGCTGCAATGCTCGACGGCGGTCATGTTGCCCGATGTCTAGCCGGTGAAAAAACAAGGACAATATTAACGGTCTTATCCGTGTTGCTGCTGGTTCTCACAGACTTCTGGCCCATGGCGATCCTCGTTCTCTTCCTATCCACGTACAAGCATCCAGGTCCCCTTGATGACGTTTCTGATCTGTCAACGGGCAGAAAGCTTTTGACGATTTTGTTGATAGCTGTTTTTGTACTGTCCTTTCCGTTTTTCTAAGGATTTCAACTTCTGCTGTTTGAACTCGTAGAGGCAAGGTTTATTAAATATTGCGATACTTGATATATTGAGAATCTAAAGTATCTCAACTCCAACTGAAAGAAGGTTAAACAATGCGAGGTGCATTAATCCTGATGGTCTTCTTTTTAATCTTCGTATCTGCTTCCTTGCTTATTCCAACCCCGATGTTTCCAGGAAACGTCTTCTGCACGTTAATAGGTGAATCTATCGTTGAGTACACTGAATGTTTAAGTGCGGTTTTCAACGGAGTTTTTTACAGCGTCATATTATGGCTGGTTTTTGTCGTTGTTGCCAGAAAACTCGAAGAAGAAAAATAGCCTCTCAACAATCTTTCGCTGTTTCAGATCTCCGGCTGCATTAGAAAGCCTGTCAGTCTGATTTTGCTTCTGCATCTGTTGCACATCAAAACCAGCTCAGCTAACTCGTCCTTTTTAACCGTTGTCTCAACGATCGCGTAGGCTTCTTCCGTTTCGTCTTCTGGAGATATTACGGCTCCACACTTTGGACATGGAAAGGCTCCATCCCCGTCAATCTTTGTTAAATCAACCGTGTACATCATGCTTTTTTTAGTTACAACTTTTTTCATGTGTCAAACACTTCCATCAGAGTTTAACTATTTCAATGATTAGAAAAGAGTATAATTAACAATTATGAATCGAAAATACATATTCTGGAGATGTCTCCCGCAAAAACCCCTTTTTTCTATAACATTAGTGCGCGCGCTGAATATATTCAATTTCACGGATAAACCAGGTTAGTCTCTCAAAAATGGACATTAACATAACTCTGTCTTTGAACAAGCGGCTGCAGGAGAAAATTCAGTAAAAGTTATGAGCATCATAAGGTGAATTAAAGATGTTGAAGTGCACCTAACCTTGGAAAAATATGACGTGATAGTGGTCGGCGCAGGAACTGCCGGTTGCCTAGCTGCGAAAACAACAGCGGAAGCGGGCTTAAAAGTCTGCTTAATGGAAAGAAAGAAAAGCAAAGAAATCGGAGAGAAAATCTGCGGAGACGCCTTCGGAGAGCACCACCTCAGAACCATAGGTCTAGAAAAACCGCAGGGCAACGAGCTGGAAAGAAGAATCGAAGGCATCAAAATCTATTCACCTGATTTGGAAACTGTTTTCACCGTTAGAAGTGAAGATTATGTTGGTTACATGCTGAATAGACGTCTCTTCGGGCAATGGTTGCTTAAGAAGGCACTTGACGAAGGCGCTGTTCTTCTGGATTCAGCGCAATGTCAAGAACCGATAATCGAGAAAGGGTTTGTAACCGGGGTCTTAGCCAAGAACCTGAAGACGGGGGAAAACGTTCGGTTAATGGCTAAAGTCATTGTCGACGCCAGCGGTTTTTTGGCGGTGGTTAGGCGGAAGCTTCCGAAGGAGATGGGAATAGAAAACAAAGTTGCAAACGGGGATGTGGAAGCTTGTTATCGAGAGATCAGGCAGCTTAAGCGAGAGGCTGAAAACGCTGAGTACTGCGAAATCTACCTAAACCAGAAAGTAACCCCGGGCGGTTACACATGGATTTTCCCGAAAGGCGGAGCAAAAGTGAACGCTGGCTTGGGTGTTTCCATGCGAGGTAAGTTTCCAAACCCCAAAAACCAGCTCTATGAGCATGTTTTAACCAAACCGATTTTTGACGGGTCGCTGCTCCTAAGCGGAGGCGCATGGTACGACCCGACGCGTAAACCCTTAGACACTATGGTTGGAAACGGAGTTGCAATTCTCGGCGACGCAGCATTCCTAGCCAACCCGATTCACGGTGGCGGAATAGGTCCTTCGATGCTAAGCGGTTACCTCTCTGGAAAAACAATCGTTGAAGCCTTAGAGAGAGGTGACGTAAGCCAGGGATCACTGTGGCCTTACAACTGCAAGTATATGAAACTCTATGGAACGAAACAGGCTGGCTTGGATGTTTTCCGCATGTTGCTTCTGACATGCCGCGACGAAGACCTAAACTATGGAATGAAATACGGGCTTATGACCGAAGAAGACGTTTTGAAAGCGGGGGCAGGCGGGGACCTGCATATCAAAGTGACCGATGCGGCTAGACGTGCCTTCAGAGGGCTGAGAAGAATACGTTTCTTGAACAAGCTTAGACTCACAGCCAACATGATGAAACAAGTTAAGGCTCACTACAAAAACTATCCAGAAGACCCGGGAAACTTTGAACGATGGCGTCTGAAAACAGATGCTTTATTCAAAGAGGCTCGATCGAAACTGATAGAATAAAAGGTTGAAGCTATCAGAGTACTTGGTTAAAGTCAGCCAAGCAGAGTAGTGCCGTAAGTATGGGTGTCGCAGTTCTAGTCACAGGCGGAAAAGACTCCGTCCTTGCACTCCACCGTGTTTTAAACGAAGGTTACGAGGTGAAATACTTAGTCAGCATGATTCCTCTGAGAGCGGACAGCTGGATGTTCCATTATCCAAACATACGTTTAACCGGTCTGCTCGCTGAAGCTGTTGAAATTCCGCTCGTGAAAGCTGAAACTTCTGGAGTTAAGGAAAAAGAGGTTGAAGACCTTAAACGCTTAATCAAGAAGCTTGACGTGGAAGGCGTAGTTTCTGGAGCGGTGGCTTCGAAGTATCAAAAAACAAGAATAGATAAAATCTGTGAACAACTAAAACTGAACTCTATAACGCCGCTTTGGCATAAAAATCCGTTGGGCATTTTAAAAGAAATTCTGAACCTTAGCTTCGAAGTTATTATAACAGGAGTTTACGCCTACGGCCTCGACAGACAATGGCTTGGAAAGAAGATCGACGAAGACGCTGTTGAAGCTTTGATAAGGCTAAACAAACAATACCACATTTCAATTATTGGTGAAGGAGGGGAGTACGAAACGCTTGTGCTTGACGCGCCCTTTTTCAAAAAGAAAATAAAAATTGTTGAAGCAGAAATAGTTTGGGAAAACCAAGGCGGCTATCTTTCGATAACTGAGGCAAGGCTTGAAAATAAACCAGAGTGTGACTGAAGCTGGAAAAGTTTATTATGTTGCGTGAAGCTATGAATCAAGCTATCGGCGGATGAAAGGTCCGCTGGGATGTAGCCGTGCAGGCTGAACCGTAAACCAAAAGCGAGGTGAAAATGAATGACTTACAAGTACATCGCTGAAGCGTGGGCTAAACCTAGAGATTCCTACGTCAAAGAGCTGATGCGCCAAAGGCTGATAAAGTGGCGTAAACAGCCCTCAACAATCCGTATAGAAAAACCAACACGCTTAGATCGGGCGAGGAAGCTGGGTTACAAGGCGAAACAAGGTTTCGTCATGGCACGTGTAAAGGTGCGGAGAGGCGGGCTGCGGAAAAAGAGGCCGAAAGCTGGAAGAAGACAAAAACGCATGGGTGTCAAAAAGTTTAAGCCAGCAAAAAGTCTAAAGCTGATCGCCGAAGAAAGAACCGCCAGAAAGTTTCCAAACCTTGAAGTTCTAAACTCCTACTGGGTAGGCCAAGACGGACGTTCAAAATGGTTCGAAATAATAATGGTCGACCCCCACCACCCGGTGATAAAAGCTGACAAAAACGTTAACTGGATATGTCAAAAGCAGCATCGCGGAAGAGCCTTCAGAGGTCTAACAAGCGCGGGCAAAAAAGTCAGGGGCTTGAGAAGAAAGGGGCGCGGAGCAGAGAAGGTCCGCCCAAGCAGGAAAGCAGCATTGAAAAGGAAAGCAGCATTGAAAGACTGATGCTTTCGAAGAATAGAAAGCTTTTGATAGTTTGAGTGTGCTTAGAAGGTTCTCTTTAATTTTGTTTTGTCAAAGTCTTTGTCGTTTGAAACTATTTCCTTTGCACCCTTTCTCAGTGCGGCTGCCAAGTGAATGGAATCCTCATAATCGATGTCGTATTCCTTCATTAACTCAACGGCTTGAATCAGATCTTCTGGCTTCAGCGGGCGTATCAGCAAGCCTTTTAGGTGCGTCATCGAGTCGATAACTTCTTCTACGAGACGCTTATCCCTCAGGCTTTTGCCTGTTAAACCCGCGATGATTATCAGCGTCTCGTAAAGTGTCAGGCTGGAAGTCGTATACTCTCCTCTCGGAGCGTTCTCGATCTTTTTGATCCACTTGTATGCTGTTTCACCGAATAGAGGATGGTTGCCAAGCCAGTAAACGAAAATGTTAACGTCTACGTAGCTTGCGACGCCCACCATTTCTTTATAACCTCAACCGCAAATTCGTCGAGATCCTCAGGCCACTTGTCTATCTGAAAAGCTCCGAAGTATTTGTCTGCGAACGGCTCGAGGGGCTCCATTATTATGCTTTTCTCCTTTGCCGTAACCTTAACGTAGCCTCCCTCTCTCATCTTAGCCTTTTCCCTTATGCTCTTTGGTATAACCACTCGGCCCTTCTCATCAACCCTAACAACCAGAGTCACAGTTAATCCCACTAATACGAATGAATCCCACTATTTAACTATTCCCACAAACATCGAATCCCCAAACTGGAATAAAGATATATTTATCTCCTTCTGACTTCATCCGAAATCCAATTTAAGCCCTTACTTACTAAGGAAGGCAAGGATTATGGCTTTGGAGAAAAACATTGATAAAGTTTTAAATTTGATCCAGAATTAAGTGAGGTTTTGAAGCATTTACCAAAGTATCACCCCCATCCAAGATTACCTCCTGAGTGGCTTCATTGGCAAATTATCGAGAGAGATACCGTTTTGAAGCATGCCGGATTGGTCCATGGAGCAGACATGTTGGAAGTTGGATGTGGCCCTCAAGCCATATCTACAATCCCGCTTGCGTTATCAGTTGGTGAGCGTGGAAAAGTTGTTGCATTAGATTTGGGGAGATGGGCGGTTTTCGAAAACTAATGGAATTGAGTGGTTTGCAGAAGAAGGTTACTCCTATTCAAGGAGACGCTAAGAGTCTTCCGTTTTCACGCTCATGTTCTGATTTGGTCGTCTGCATACATGGAATAAGAAGTTTTCAGAACCGTGAAGCGGTTGTTAAGACGGTTAGGGAAATGTTGAGAGTGAGTAAAGAGAGAGTATTTCTTGCTGAAAGTGCACCTCTAGCTAGGAATATGGCTCAGAAAGCCCATCTGGCAATATACAATTTAAGAAGACAAGTTTTCCTCGTATTAGGTCATGGAGATTGGGGAGGTATCCCATACTTCCAACAAAAGGAGTTGGAAAGAATCGCTAAAGAAGCCGGTGCAATGAAAACCAACGTGAAGCTTATTGACGTGGACATGCCCCATCACTTGGCGTACTTCCCAGCTAAGATTATTGAGAAGATTCAAGATGAGAAATTGCGGGATAACTTAAAACAGAAATGGAAGAAAGCCCTAAAAATGTTAGAAAGATATGGAGAAGAACAGCCGCCAGTCATCACTGTTAATGCGTGGAAGAAATAGAGGCGGAAGGCTCGCATATCTAAGAGGGGCTATCTGCCAGATTCTCCGTGAAGAAAAGGAGATTAAGACATATGGCAGTTAGGATAATACCGTTTTTGCAAGAGAAACTCTTGAGGTTCCACTCAGCGCCCCCTAAAAGACAAGCTGTTAAGCGTGGGCATGTTGCACATAGGCAATTCATTTATTATTCGCTTACAATAAACCTTCTGAGAAGCTATCAGAAAACTTTAGAGGAGAAAATCATATGATGAAAGTTGAGCCAGTAGTATTTAAGAAGAATGGGAAGGCACGCAAGGGGAAAGGTTTCAGCCGAGAAGAATTGAAGAAAGCTAGATTAAGTTTTAGAGAAGCTCTCAAACTGGGCGTTCCAATAGATTTTAGGCGAAGAACATTCCATGAAGAAAATGTTAAAGCTGTTAAAAACTTCTTAAAAACTAAGAAAACCAAACTTAAGCCTAAGAGAAAATCTAAAAGTTAAACTTGCATTAACCAAAATGTGTGTGATACAGTTTTGCCTCACATCCCGATAGCCTACATTGACATCCGAGCGTTTGCTCATGCGACCGAAGACCAAGAGAAGGTTCTTAAAGCCA
Organism: Candidatus Bathyarchaeota archaeon; assembly: GCA_030668645.1. Lineage (GTDB taxonomy): Archaea > Thermoproteota > Bathyarchaeia > Bathyarchaeales > Bathycorpusculaceae > DAOVFC01. The sequence goes on along the minus strand of DAOVFC010000004.1, from coordinate 8,764 downwards.
TGCACAACACGCTTCCGGCAGAATTAATCGACAAGATTGTCTTCAAAAGGAAGCGTTTAACCGGGCATCACGGGAATCCAATAATTCTTTTCGAAACCAAAGTCAAGGGAAAAGATGTTGTCAAGGCTGTTTTTGAGAAGCTTTCCTCGCATCTAGAGAGCTTAGACAAGGAACTCCTAGCCAACGAGATCAAGCGACACTTGGACAAAGGAAATCTTTACATTAGGTTGGACAAGCAATCCGCCTTCCTGAACGAGCTTAGAATCGGCTCAGTAGACTCTATACACCTTCGAATACACTTCAAAAAGCACAGCCCAGAAGAGATTGTAGAGGTTTGTAGAAAATCTGGGATGCTCCCATGAAAAGAACCTTCGCCGACCTGCACTTACGCCCAAATCTAAAGGATTCTGAGCAAGTCAGGCGTATGATGCGAAAAGCGTCTGAGCTTGGATACCGCTTGATATCAATTCCACTCCCAACAAACCTCCCCGAAGAAAAAATCCAGCAACTCCGAAACATGTGCAAGGAAGCCAAAGTGGATTTTGCTTCCCGTATAGACTTGAAGCCTCAAACTTCCAGAGAGTTAATTCATAGCTTAAGACGTCTCAGAAGAAAATTTGAAATAATCGCTGTGGCATGCAAATCCAAGCCTGTCGCGAGACAAGCAGCAAAAGACCGCCGAGTTGACCTCCTAAGCTTTCCGTCACTCGACTTTCGTAGAAGATTCTTTGACAAGGCAGAAGGCGAACTGGCTTCAAAATCTCTAGCCTCACTTGAAATCGACATAAAGCCGTTACTCACTCTCGAGGGACCGACGAGAATCAGGCTTCTCTCAAGCTTGCGAAAGGAAGTTGCTGTTGCCCAGAGTTTCCACATCCCAATTATCCTTTCAAGCGGAGTTTCAAGTGAGCTTCTCATGAGAATGCCGCGAGAGTTAGCCGCTCTGGCGTCGCTTTTCGACGTGAATAGGACTTCCGCCTTAGAAGCAGTTTCAAAAAATCCGGTTGACATTGTTAAAAGGAACAGAGGAAAGCTGGATCCACGGTTTGTTGCGCCTGGGATTCGCGTTGTTAGGAGAGGAAATGATTGCCGAAAGGCGTGAGAAGACGTTATCTAGCTTTAAAAATCGATTCAGAGGAAGTCTTTAGCTCAAGAGAGTTTATGAACGCCGTTTGGAACAGTGTTTTGAAACTTTACGGAGAGTACGGTGCGAGCCAAACTGGTCTAGCTTTGATTGATTACGACGAAGAGAAGCGCTTTGCTGTCGTGCGATGTGTGCACAAGGCTGTTGTAACGGTTAGAACAGCCGTGGCTTCTATGACAGAGATAGGAGGTAAACCGGTAGCCGTGCATGTCTTGAAAGTTTCAGGAACGCTGAAGGCTCTCTATAGTAAATTGAGGAGTGCTTAGGTAGGAGACGCAAGTGCCGAGTTATCCTGAGGAATGGGAAAAAGAGATATTTCTCAAAAACGAGGTGCATGTGCTTCTCCGTCCTGAGCTGGCGACAGACACAGAAATGCTGTGGAAGATGTTCTCTACGCTTTCGAAGGCTAGTTTAGAAAATCTTGTTCTTCCATTTACCAGAGAGAGGATTGAAGGTTGGACAAGTAACATAGATTACGACAAAGTTTTACCGATTCTCGCGTTAATCAGAGAAGGTAAGAGACAACGTATCGTGGGTTCTGCGTCTCTACGTTTCCATTCAGCTGATGCTCTCAAGCATAAGGCTGAACTTGGCATGACCGTGCATGACGACTGTCAGAACAGGGGTCTCGGAACAGCCATGATCAATCATTTACTTGGGATAGCTCGCAAGAAGGGGTTAAAGAAAGTCTATCTTCTTGTAAACACCGAAAACGCTAGAGCGATTCACGTGTATGAGAAATGTGGTTTCAAGATAGAAGCAAGGCTCAGGATGGAACGTTATCAAAACGGAAAGTTTGGAGACGAGTACAGAATGGCAATTCTCCTATAAAGGAGATATAATTTTTCCTTTTTAGCGATGTCAAACGTTTTTATCTAGCAACAGTAAAACAAGTCTCTAGAGACGAATTCTCTTAGCTTGTTTTCTTTTTCGTCCGATAGTTAAAGCTAGAATAATCCCTGTTATGAAGCCTCCAATATGCGCCCAGTAGGCAACCCCTCCAGCAACGTCAAAAAAACCTAAAAACCACTGCATGAGAAACCAGACCCCCAAAAATACTATCGCTGGTATAGGCACAATTATCGGCCAGCCGTAAAAAATAACCGTTAAGACTCTGGCCTTGGGGTAGAGCACAAGATACGCGCCCAAGACTCCTGAGATGGCTCCTGACGCCCCCACAACAGGTATTCCATAGAGTTGTGAATTTGTCAGGCTCATTATGTGAGCGAGGCTCGCCGCTAACCCGCAAAATACGTAGAAGACCAGATAGCTCGCATGGCCAAACACGTCTTCGACGTTGTCTCCAAAGATGTAGAGGTAAAGCATGTTTCCGAAGAGGTGAAGAAATCCAGCGTGCAGAAACATCGATGTAAAAACCGTGTAAAGTCTCTCTCCATGAGTGATGTTGCTTGGAATCATGGCAAAATTTCCAATGTCCGCTAAAAAATCATTGCTTATGACGCCTAAATTCGAGAGCAGCATTACTAAAAAGACGATTACGTTAGTCATTATCAGCATTCTGTTTATGTGAGGCGTCGTTAGAGAGCGATTAAAATCTCTAATTGGAAACAATCATTACCACTTGCAAAGTTACCTTTAGACCCAGAATATTTAGCCTTTTCCAATTTAAGCAGAGTGCACAGAGATGATTCGTGAAATAATCATGCTGATTCAATTAATGGATTAGGCATTCGATCATCCTTTCGCATGTTAAGCACTCATCTGGAATCGGCGTGTTTTTTTGACGTTTCTTCAAATATCCAAAGTAATGCTGGCACTTCGTACCGATTTCAAGTTTCGCTTCTGGTTTTCCGTAGGCTCTAGTTGGAATTTTCATGGTTTCTTCCTTTTTCAGTGTTTTCGCTTCGTCTATCTTGGTTAAACAGTAGGGGCATGCATAGTATTTTTGAACATCGCCGTTAGCAGACACCATGGCTAAAATAGGTTTGTGAAATTTTTTCCCGCATTCATCACATGAAAAATTAAGATAGTTCTCTTCAAGGTTTACCATTTCATTCTCTGATTTCGGTGAGTGCAATTTCGGTGAATCTATAGTGGAATAATTTCTCATTTTCCACACGCACACAAACAAATTATATCAAATATTAATATTTAATAAACATTTTCGTTTATCTGTTCAACAAAAAAACATAACACTCCGCATCAAAAACTGTTGCTTCTCCATCGCATTCTCAGCTTTCTTTGCATTTTTTCTCTGCTGGAATGTACCCGGAGCTTTTCTACGCTAGGATGAAGCATGAAGACACCGTAGTGATATGTGAAATCCGGAATCCAAGCCCTTGGATCGTAGCCCACGCCGACCATCTCTTCACGTCCATCCAAGAGTTCGAAGAGTTTCTGAACAGCAGTCGTAACCTCAACGAGAAAAACCCCTAAGAAGACTTCGTTTCAATGCTTGCAAAACCATGGTGGACCCGGCTAAATTCGAACGGTGAACCCTTTCCACATGAGGAGTTAAATAATTTTGACTGGGGAAGACGTAAGCCTTATAAGCCGTTATGTGGGATGTTTTTGTGGGAAAGTGCATGTCTGTATGCAAAGTTGACGAAAGACATAGAATTGTGGTTGATAAGCGGGTTAGAAAAAGGATAAACATCAAAGCGGGTGATCTGGTGATCCTTGAACCAATCGATGATCGCAGTTTTAAGGTTACTGTTATCAATTTGGCGAAGGAGAACGTAGAAGACGATCCCGCTTGGAGGGCTATTCATACGCCTGTTAAGGCTGTAAGGCACATCCCGCCAGAGAAACTTGAGGAAATCATGGAGGAGGAGGTTTGGCGGGAGTAGCTGGAACAGCAAAGCCTCTCGCCATACTAGACTCAAACGTGATAGTCTATTCCATGATAGCAGATTATCCGAACAAGGCGCATCACACCAGATGCCTTGATCTGGTAGAGAGAGGACTAAAAGGCGAGTTAGACTACATTTTAAGCCTAAATCCAATAGTTGTCGTGGAAGCCTTTTCAGCCTTAGCAAGGCTTCTAGATTTGAGCCAAGCCGAATTCAGGATAGGTTCACTTCTCCGTTCAAAACGCATCGCCTTCCTATCAATCTCTAGAGAGGCCTCCCAAAACTCTGTCCGATGGGCAAAAGAAAAAGCAGTCCCCGTTAACGACGCTATGATAGGCGCGAACATGGTTGAAACGGCTGGCCTAATCTACACAATCGACGAGAAACATTTTAAAAAACTGGAAGAATACGGAGTCAAGTTTGCCAACCCCATAAAATCATAAGAAAACATTTTCATGGTGGGCCCGGCCGGACTTGAACCGGCGACCTTCGCCGCGTGAGGGCGACGTCCTAACCAACTAGACTACGGGCCCTTGACTCTGCTTTTTCTCTGTGATATCTTTAAGATATGATTAGAAATAGTTATCTCTAATTCATAAAATCTTTCTTTCAGAAAGTTTGAAGGGATATCTGAGTGAATATCTTTGGGGAGTTCTGAAAGCGATGAAAACGTTGAAGTGCAGCGAATGCAGAGAATTGAGAACGCTTTGACGGGTTTGTGCTTCTTGGCTTTCGCTTTGATAGGTTATTTTTCGGCTTGTTTGCTTTTTTAGGCGTTATTCTTCTTTAACTGTGATGTCTTTCACTTCTTTGATCCATGGAACGCAAACAACGTCACGGAACCACTCAAGCAGCTCTTGCACGATTTTTTCACTTCTTTCTTGAAGGCTTTCATCAACTAACTCAACCGTTATAACCGCTCTTTTTCCGCTCATTTCATCTCCCCCTACATGCATGTACGTCTGCCGCCACATGGTTTTTAAACAATGTTTCCCACCCTGATGTATCTTAAGATAAGATTCCGAATCCGAGTTCATAAAACAAACGTTACATAATACTTTTCTATAACGCATATACACTAATTCAGAAAACTTAAAAACACCTCACGCCTTTTGATTTTGTTGAAAGCCGAGGTAGCTCAGCCTGGGAGAGCGCCCGACTCATCATGGGTTCATATGAGGGCGAAGCTGAAGACCGGGTTGTCGCCGGTTCAAACCCGGCCCTCGGCACCATTTATCAGCCAAATTCTAAAAGAGTAAATAAATCAGCAGTGCCGTTGCGAACGATATTAGGAATGACGGAATCAGGTACTTGTAGACTTTACCAAGTGTGCATTTGAAATAATCTGCTGTGAATATGAAACACAGGTGTGTCGGTGCGATCAAGTAGCCCAGATAAGTGCTCATATAGAGCAGTGCCACCGTTCTAGGTGAAAAAGTCAGGATTCCGACTAAGATGGAGACGCCTATGGCGATTCCTCCCGAAGGTGAACCCGTGATGAACCCCAAAACAGCTGGGACAACAGTTAACAGCAAAATGACATCGATGGCCCCGCTTGTTACAAGTACTTCAAAGATTTCTGAGATTCCCGCCGCGACGGTTACGTTCCTCAGCAAGAATGCGCCGTACGCTGCAAATGTGATTCCGTAAATCCCCCAGTTTCTGAGAGGCTTTGCGAAAACTTGGAGGCTTGGCTTAGAAATTGCAATCAGAACTATTAATCCTGTGAGCGTTGCCGCCAGCACGTTGAAGGCGTGTTTAGATGAGCCGAAACCAGCTAAATCTAAACCAACAACCACAACTATCGTTGTTAGAATCGGAGAGAAAGCGATGAGAAAACTTTTCAGATTCGAGTTCAAGCTGTTCTTCAAGTTTGAGTTTTCTTCTTTCTTTCCGTTAGAAGCTTTCCAGAAACCAATAAAATATCCAGCAGTTATCATGACGATAACCACCGGAATCTGACGTATGATTATTGAAGGTATGGCTGTTTTCGTGAGTGCCGCGGTGATTATGAGAATCTGACTTATCGGATAGATAGGAAAAAGTGTGTGTCTGAACCACAAGTTTACGTAAGCTTTCTTCTCAGGCCTTAATCCGAGTTTTTCAGCTTCGGAATCCACAAGCGGCGCTGACATCAACGCTCCGCCGGCAACTGGGAGAAATCCTATAACCGCAGGGAGAACGCTTGACACAATCTTCGAATTCTTTATTATTCCGCTTAGACTCTCGCTTAAATCGTTGATGACTCTTGTTTCCTTGTAAAGCTGACTCAGCAGCATCACCCCGAAGGTTGCAAGCACAACCGAAATCGTGAGCAAATCAGCGGTGCTTCCGTAGATTATCGTTGGAATTTCTTGCCAGTCGAGTGAAAGCAAAGCCAAAAGCAGGGCTGTGGCGTTCAGGGTTATTCCAAGATTCACACGCCTGTACAACATTGCTCCGAGAAAACCGAAAGAAATCACAAGCGCTGCAGCCGGTTCAACAAACCCCAAACCGCTAACCTTCCTTCAGACATATATCTTAGAAAACCACAGATAACCCTTTAAACTCTTAACCCTTTCCTCTCAAACAAAGAAAGATTTTAAATCTCCCACTTCCAATTTGAGTGTGAGCGGCCGTAGTCTAGTTTGGTTAGGACATCAGCCTGCCACGCTGACGACCCGAGTTCAAATCCCGGCGGCCGCACCAAACGAACCACACACGGAAGGTGTGCCTATTCTTGTGTAAGCTTGTATCGTCGATTGTTGCCGTCAATCTTTCCTTTCGCAAACAGCTTTCGCAACGACCTGTAAACCTTCTTCTCTGACGCGTCTATCTGAAGGGCGATTTCGGATATCGTCAAAGGCTTGTCCGAGTTTTGCAGAGCCGAAACGATCTGGCTTTCAAGTTTCCCCATGACAACCACCTAAGTATCAGATTGTTAGACATACGGTTTTTAGGCTTTTCGCTTTCATTCATCAATAGCAGACGATAATTTTTAAGGATGGAACGTGTTTTTAGTTTAAAAATCCTGAGGCTTATGTATGGAGCGAAAGAGGTACACGATAGAAGATCTGGCGAAGATTCCGCAGATCTACCTCCCCACAGTGAGTCACTCAAAAGACAGCACGGCGTTCTATTGGGACAAGACAGGAATTCTTGAACTGTACACGCTGAATCTTAGAACCAAGAAGATCAGACAGGTCAGCCACGGGGAGTGCCCTCGAGCCATACGCGCTGGGTTTGTCTGGCTGAGAGATGATGAGAATCTGGTCTTTGCGAAAGATAGGGAGGGCGACGAAAATCATAATCTGATCAAGATTAACATCGAGTCAGGAGAGGTTGAGCAGCTGACAGACACTCCGAAACACCAGGACTACCTCGGGGACACAAGTCCCGACGGCAGGTATATTCTGATGCCTTCAACCCGAAAGGGGCAGCTCAACCTGTTCAGGCTGGACATAGAAAAGAAGGAAACCGTCCAGCTGACAAACCATAAGAACCCCACTTTTGGAGAGGTTGCATGGAACCCTGAAAACGATTGGATTGCATACGGCGTTAACGAAACGGAGAATCTGCAAAACCTTGACGTTTGGCTCGTTAGAGCCGATGGAAACGAGAGAAGGAAGATCATCTGCATCAAAGTAGGTTCAATGGAGGACGTAGCCGAATGGAGTAAGGATGGTAAGCTGTTGGCTTTCACGACCAACGCAAACGGCGTGGATCAAGCCGGCGTTTATGACGCTACGACTGAAGAAGTTCAGCTTCTCGGCGAGGCAAAACACGATGAAACCGCAGCGGCGTTTACTGAGGACGGGAAGAAACTTGTGTGTCTGAGGAACCGCGAAGCAACAGTCACACCAGTAGTTTATGACCTAGAAACGGGCGGTTGCAATGTTTTAAACTTTCCAAAGGGTGTGGTTGCGGGGGCAAAATTGGCGTTAAACGACAGGTATCTAGTCGCCACGCTGACCACTCCGACGATTCCGAGCTCCATCGTTGCGTACGATTTCGAGAAAAACGAGATTGAAACGCTGATCGAACCGCAGTACGGAAACGTTGATCCCGAGTTCTTCGTCGTTCCACAGTATGTTAAATATAAATCGTGTGACGGGCTTAAAATAGCCGCTGTGTTGTACAAGCCGAAACACGTTCCCAGCGGTGAAAGGTTGCCCGCGCTCGTCATGGTTCACGGCGGTCCGTCCGGTCAGCACTTTCTGAATTTCAACATGTTCGGACAGATTCTGGCGAACGAGGGCTACGTTGTGTTGCAACCTAACGTCAGAGGAAGCACCGGATACGGGAAGGAGTTTGAGGATATGAACCTCATGGACTGGGGTGGAGGAGACCTCGAGGACGTCGCAGCGGGGGCAGAGTACCTTAAGGCGCTTCCGTACGTTGACGAAAAAGGAGTAGGCGTTTTCGGCGGAAGCTACGGCGGATACATGACGTTCATGGCGGTGACGAAGAAACCTACGCTGTGGGGTGCGGCGTGCGCGTGGATAGGAATCTCCCGTCTCAAAACACTGTATGAACGGTCAACCCCTCTTTTCCAGTATTTCCTCAGAATGAACATGGGAGACCCCGAAGAAAACTCCGCGTTGTGGGAGGAGAGAAGCGCCCTCAACTTCGCAGAGAACCTTAGATGCCCGCTGCTCATGATTCACGGCGTTCACGATCCACGCTGTCCCGTGGAGGAAAGCCGACAGTTCAGAGATAAGCTTGTTGAGTTAGGCATGAAGGAAAGGAAGAGCTTCGAGTATGTTGAGTTCGGCGAGGAAGGACACGGAGCCTACACGGACATGTCGATGCGCACCAGAACGTTCAA
>DAOVFC010000065.1 GCA_030668645.1 Candidatus Bathyarchaeota archaeon | reverse complement strand
TCTATAAGAGAACAGTTTCCAGTCTTTAGAAGACCGCTTTTCTCAACTTCTCTGATCATCACCTGCAGTCTCTCCGCTGATTCCGGATGGCTTCTCCCAGGATTGTGAAGGAAGTACTTCGGTGTGAAAATTACAGCCGTTTTTACCATGTCTTCTCATCTCCGTTCAAGAAAGTATTCTTAAACACCTTCTTCACGTATTCTCGCATGAATAACCCTTTCCCTTTAGCCAACTTTTTCAAGGTTTTGCTCACACCCGTTGCGTATTGTATTGCCTTTTTTGGCTTAGCCGCTATAAATTTTGGCAGTCCAATATTTTCCGCCATCCTCCTCAAAACAAGTTTTCTCAACGTGTCGTTTGCCGACTCTATTTTGAGTTCTAAAGGCAGACTTATGGCAAATTTTGCTATTTGATACGTTGCAAAGGGCAGTCTCAGTTCTATATTGTGAAAACTGCAGATTTTGCTGTCCCTTTCAAAGTTTGTTTCATGCATCTTCACAATGTCTTCGAAAATTGTTTCTCTCAGCCTTTCTCTGCCTTGAGGTGAACAGCCGCTTAGATACCGTTTATACCCTGCAAAAAGTTCGTCTGCCCCCTGCCCAGCTAACATAACCTTTAGCCCAATCTTCGCTGCGTTTTCCGCCGCCCAATAAAACGGAACGCCTATGCTTGCCTTAACGGGGGCACCCTCCTCGATCAACCATAAAACCTTTGGAAGAACCTTTTCCACATCTCTTTCATCATAAAGTTTCACATGCACTCGCAACTTTAGCGCATCTGCAGCCTTTCTTGCATACTCAATTTCCGGCTGATCCGCCAAGCTTACAAAGACCAAATGGACGTTTACTCCAGTCTGCTTCGTTAAGAAAGCTATCAAGCTACTGTCTAACCCCCCGGAAAAAGCCACCGCGATATCTTTTAATCCTAAAACTCTCTCTCGGATCGACCTTTGCAAGAGTGTCTGAAGTCTTACGGTGGCATCCTGCATACTTATCCGCTTGATATTGCCCTTAACAAGCCTTCTCACAGGCTTGAACTCAAAACCCTGTTCATCAGCGACGACTAAATCTCCCGGCGGAAAAGAACCTGTCTCTTTTATTCCGATATTCCACAGTGCCTTGCGTTCAGAAGCCAGAGCCAGCGAAGTCTTGTTTTCGCCGTAGTACAGCGGGCAGACACCTAGCGGGTCTCTGCCAGCGATAAGCTTATTCGGCTCCGCCACCGCGAATGCGAAATCGCCTTCAAATTTTTCTATAAGCGTTTTGGCGGCTTTCTCATGATTTTGCTTCAGCTTTTCAGCGGCGAACTCTGCGTCGGAGAGTTGTGGATTAGCTGGGTAAAGTCTTCCTTCGAAGGCTAATGTTGCTCCGTCCAATTTTATTGGCTGCGTTTTGTCTTGTGGAAGCGTTTTTGAAAAGGCGTACCCTATTGCTACGGGCGAGTTTATGTTCTGCTTTTTCAGTAATTCAACGGATTTTTCTATGTTCACGCGTGTTGCTGACGCTATTCCGTAGGTTCCGGTGCTTCGGTGCTTCAGCGTCTTCAGCATGCTAATCGCTGTTTCCGCCGCATTCCCGCCTTCTTTATTTACGACCGCTACTACCGCTCCCATGCCAAAGAACCTTTCAGTTTTAGCTGTTATGTAATTTTTCGGTAAAGCATTAATCTTTAATCACCCTATCTTAAGTTTGCGGAGATGAGAATTTGCCTGTTCTCCCTATAGACACGGGGCGTTACGGAACACCCGAGATGAAGAGGATTTTCGAAGAGGAAACCCGCGTTCAGAAGATGCTTGATGTTGAGGCTGCTCTGGCGTGGGCACATGCACAAGTTGGAAACATACCGGTAAAAGACGCGGAGAAAATAACGGCTAGGGCTTCGACAAAACATGTCAAGGTGGAGCGCATAAAGGAAATTGAATCTGAAATAAAACATGACGTAGCCTCTCTGGTTAGAGGGTTTGCAGAAGCGTGTGGACCGAGCGGAGCGTACATTCACCTCGGAGCAACAAGCTCGGACATCTTGGACACGGCGACTGCGCTTCAGCTAAAAGAGGCTTTACGAATTATCGAAAAAAGGTTGGATGATTTTGAGGAAATCTTGACGGAAAAAGCGTTGAAGTACAAAAACACCGTAATGATGGGCAGAACGCACGGTCAACACGCGTTGCCGATAACTTTAGGCTTCAAATTTGCGGTTTGGACGCGTGCAGTCTCACGGCACATTCAACGCCTTAGACAATGCGAGGAACGCGTGCTGGTTGGAAAAATGAGCGGGGCGGTAGGCACTCAGGCCGGTTTAGGAGTACACGCTGTAAAAATCCAAGAACTTGTCATGGAAAAGCTGGGAATTGAACCCGCTGAGCTTTCCACTCAAATTGTGCAGAGGGACCGCTACGCTGAACTCGTATGTGTGCTGGCTATGATCGCCTCCACACTTGACAACTTTGCAACTGAGATTCGGGAGCTGCAGAGACCCGAAATAGGCGAACTTTTCGAGTCTTTCGAAAGGAAGAAGCAGGTTGGCAGTTCCACCATGCCTCACAAGCGGAATCCAGAAATTTGCGAGAGAGTTTGCGGCTTAGCTAGAATCGTCAGGAGCCTTGTCACGCCTGCTTTGCAAAACATTTCCACGTGGCACGAACGTGACTTGACGCAGTCTTCAGCGGAACGGTTCGTGATTCCACAAACATGTATTCTGGTTGATTATATGCTTTTCTTAATGAGCAATATCCTAACTAACTTGAGAGTCGACGAGCAACGTATGCAGAAAAACATGGAATTAACGCAAGGCCGCATGATGTCTGAGGCTGTCATGATGGCGTTAGCAGGGAAAGGTGTGAACCGACAGGAGGCGCATGAGCTCTTACGCAAATTGACGATAAGAAGTGAGGCGGAGAATCGTCCTTTTCGGGAGATTCTGCTTGAAAACGAGTTTGTACGTGGCATGTTAACTGAGAAAGAAATTGAAGCAGCCTTGAATCCACGTAACTACTTGGGAACGGCAACACAGCAGGTGGAAAACATCGTTCAGCAAACAAGGGCTGAGCGAAGGTCCCGAGGGATAACCTAGTATTCTGTTAAGGCTTTCTGCTCCCACGGTTCCTCTTCTTTCAGTTTCTTCCATTCTTCCTTTCTAACGAAACCGCCGACTTGTTCCTTGATTTTCTTTGCCAGTCTGGGTCCTATCAACGGTAGACTAGTGAGTTTTTCAATCGGTGCGTGTTTCACATCCTCATTTGTTCTTAATCCAGCGTTGTACAGTATGCGTCCGCGAACCCTGCCAACTCCCTTCAGTTTAACGAGAGGAAGCAGCTCCTTTCTAACTCCTTTTCCTATTCTCTCCATCAACTCGAGGATTGGCGGCAG
>DAOVFC010000016.1 GCA_030668645.1 Candidatus Bathyarchaeota archaeon | reverse complement strand
ACTCACTTTCTGCGTATTCACGGCTTCCATGAAGCTTCAAATCAACGAACGTGAATCCAGCCTTAGTTTCCCGCTCAACACGAGCTGCAACGCCTTCAAAAAGCTTGAAACCTCTAGTCTCCTTTAAAATCGCCTTCATAGGCTTCACGGTTTTCTTCAAAAGTTTTCCAACACGCATTGCTCTTGACAAACTAAGTTGAATAGGCGATGTTTTCACCTGACTTCCGGTTAGGATTCTTCTCGCTGTGTAAGCACTGTTATCTCATTCGGCGGCGAGGGTTCGAGCGATTCTTTCGGCAGCCTTCGAATCAACCGTTTCCTTAACAACGACGATATTTTTGGCCTTTATGTCTGTAACAACCATCGGAGTTAATGAAATATCGTCTATCGTGTAAACTTTCAGGTGTACCTCTGGAACAGACCTTCCCGCTCCGTCAGCATTCACGACGGCAATACCGCATCTGGCGGCAACGTCAACCGCTGCCATGGTGTTAAAACCGCCTAGCTCCACGGGAATCGCAGCGTAAGCGGAAAAACATGCATATTCCTCTAAAGCCTTAAAAGCTGTGACAGCCGCGTCGCTTTCATACTCAACTGCGGTTGTTGCGCCTACACATGCGAAATTTACGACTTCTGCATCATTAGGCACTTCTGAAGGATTCGCAAGTTTCACCGTGAAACCATCACAAACCAGCTTATCCACTATTTTATAACCAACCTCAGGGTCTCCGCCGCCCCCCGCGGAAAATATCGCAGTGCCATCCACCAACTCTCGACGATTTAGAGTTCTCAAATAACTTCACCAGTTTGCTATGCATTTGCAATTCCTATAGTTTTTATGTTATGTAACTTGGAACAATTTATTATTAAGTAAAGCCTTAAAAACTGTGGAAATCTAGAGAGAGGCTGAAGCGGATGCGCTCTGGTCAAGGGAAGAAACCCGACAAGTTCACGATAATCAATGAGCTTGCGCGCCGTCGAGGTTTCTTCTGGCAATCATGCGAGATATACGGTGGCGCGAGTGGATTTGTAACCTACGGATCGTTAGGCGCAAGATTAAAACAAAACATCGAAGACAAACTTAGAGAACTGTTTGTAAACAAGCTCGGAATGTTAGAAATCGAGTCCCCAGTGATCACACCGGGCAAGGTTTTTGAGGCTTCAGGTCACGTGGATCATTTTAGAGAACCGATGGTTGAGTGTCTAAAATGCAAAAGGCGGTTTCGTGCCGATCAGCTGCTTGAAGAATCCGCGAAGATAAGCAGTTCCGAAACGGAGAAGCTAGGGCTGAAAGGGTTAGAAAAAGCCATCGAAGAGCATGGGGTTCGATGTCCAGAATGTGGTGGTGCTCTCGGTAAGCCGAAGTACTTTCTGACGATGTTTAAAACCACAATCGGTCCCTATTCTAAGGTTGTTGGTTACGGTCGTCCGGAAGCTGCACAGGGCATATTTGTAGAGTTTAGACGGTTGTACGAGTTAGCGAGAGAGAGGCTTCCCTTCGGCGTTTTGCAGATTGGCCATGCCCTAAGAAACGAGATTTCTCCGAGGCAAGGCTTGGTAAGGTTAAGAGAGTTCACGATAATGGATGTTGAATTTTTTTTCGATCCGGAAGAACCCAACTGTTTCCTCTTGAAAGACGTTGAAGACGAAACCCTGAAGTTAGTTCTCGCCGAAAACAGATCTAAGGGTTCAGAAGAAGCCGTCGAAGTCACAGTGAAAGAAGCATTAGAGAAATCTTATATCAAAGCGGAATGGCAGGCTGTTTTCATGGCTTTAGCCAAAAAATTACTGATCACTCTAGGTGTTCCACCTGAAAAGCAACGTTTCATTGAAAAGCTTCCTTGGGAACGTGCACACTATGCTCTTCAATGCTTCGATCAGGAGGTTTACCTTGAGCGTTTGGGATGGACGGAAGTTTCAGGTTATGCCTATAGAACGGATTATGACTTGAAAAGGCACATGCAGTTCAGCGGTGTTGACATGCGAATCTACAAAGAGTATAAAAAACCAGTTGAGATGGAAAAAGCATTCCTTAAACCAGTCATGTCCACGCTTGGGCCAGTTTTCAAGGCGGAAGCTGCAAAAGTTGCGGATTTGCTCTCTAAAGCCGACCCGGAGGTGGTTGAGGCTTCTGTTAAAGGAAGTGGCTGTTACATTCTTGGAAAATACAGGATTCTGCCCGAGCACGTGAAGATCATGCATCGGAAGGTTGAAGAACGAGGAAAACATCTCATTCCGCATGTTGTTGAACCAACTTTCGGTTTAGATAGGCTTGTTCACACGGCTCTTGAGTATGCTTACCGCGTTAAAGAAGGCAGGGTGTTGCTGAGTTTTCCGCGGGACATCGCACCCGTACAAGTGGGCGTTTACCCGCTTGTGAGCAAAGACGGACTGCCGGAAAAAGCTCTGCAAGTGTACCGAACGTTGCTTGATGAGGGCTTCGTGGCAGAATACGATGAGGCTGGTTCCATTGGAAGACGGTATGCCCGTGCAGACGAAGCTGGCACCCTGCTTGGCGTAACGGTTGATTATGAGACATTAAAAAACGAAACGGTTACCATCCGTGACCGAGACTCATGGAAACAGGTCAGAACCAAAATCGAAGACCTGCCACAGCTTTTACGCAAGTATCTCATGTATAAAGCGGATTTTGAGGATCTAGGCAAACTTATTAAAAGCTAATTTTCGTTACCTTTTATAATGCTTCCACATATCTACTGTTAGAAATTCAAGCCTGTTTTTATGGGCGGGAAAACTTTGGTGCTTCCAGCAGAGACTGAACAGCGTGTGAAACGCAGAGCGCTGAACGTTTGCCGAGACCATCTCAGGAAGGTCTTGGACCTGACCAGAAAAGTTCCTCAGATGATAGACTGCTTCATAAATGATGACAAGAAAAAAGCGAGACAACTGTTTAACGAGATTAGAAGCGGTGAAGATGAAGTGGACATTGCCAGACGTTTGGTTTCATGGGAACTGGCTGAAATAGGTGCTATACTGCTCAGCAGGGAGGACTTTTTAAGGTTTACAAACCTAACGAGCGAAATTGCGGATTTCTGTGAGGGCATAGCTTTTCGCCTGCTTGAAATTATGGAGCACAACTGGGACGTTCCCATGGACTTAAGGAAGGACTTGCTGAAGCTTTCAGAGGCTGTCTTGGAGACTGTGCTTAGACTTAGAGAGACAATGATGGTGCTCAGTTACGGTTCAACAAAAGCGATGGAGAAGGCTAAAGACGTGGAGGTTGCCGAACGGGCTGTGGATGAGCTTTACAGAGAAATCGAGGTCAAACTGATCAGCACAAAACTTGACTTCCCAGCATTAATCCTTATGAGAGACATTCTTCAACTCTTAGAGGACGCCGCAGACAAGGCGGAGGATGCTGCTGACGCCGCCCGTATTCTATCATTCATCATGTAAAAGGCGAAAGCCCAAATGTCTCAAAAAGTTGAAGTGGAATTCATCGAAAACTTTCTGGTCGTGTGGAATCCGACGGAAGGTTCGGAGCTTTATAAACTCGGCTTTTACGGGAAGCCTGTAGGGATTCCTAAGCCTAAAATCGCGGAGTTTGATGTCCCACTTGTTTTGGACCTAATGGAAGGCTTGTATCTTGCTGAAAAAGGAATCATAAGCGTGTACGAGGGTCCAGAAAAGAGAAAGGTCAGTCTAAAAAAGCTGCGTCAAAAGGTCAAGCAGTTGTATGAAGAGTTTGATGGGAAATACACGGTTTACCGTGACTTACGTGACAATGGTTTGATAGTGACACCCGGAATAAAGTTTGGGTGTGACTTCGCCGTGTACAAACATGGACCGGGCATTGAACACGCTCCTTACATGGTTTCGGTGAAAAAAGCCAAGTCCGAGATAACCGCCACCGAAATTGTTAAGGCTGGAAGACTTGCGACAACCGTGCGAAAGAGGTTCATAATAGCAGTGCCAGATTTAGAGAAGGAGAAAATCAGGTATCTGATATTCAAATGGTTCAAAGCTTAAGCTGTCTGTTTTGTTTTTCCTCCTTTTCTATTGTTAGCCTGGCATTAATGTTTGATTTATAAATTCTCCTTTTACGTACTGATGCGGATAAATCTTCGTTGCTGTCACCTTGCAACCTTTCGTTATCGTTACATTATCCGCGATGACCGATACCGAGCCTATTTTCGTTGGATTTTTAGGGCTTGAGAGGATTGTCACGTGTCTTCCTATGATGCTTTCTTTTATCTCCGCTCCTTCTTGGATTGTAGCTCTGTCCATGATTGCAGAATTCATTATTTTAACGCCTTTGCCTATTTTGGTGTAATTATCAATACATGAGTTCACTATTTTCACCTTATCCGCTATCTGACAGTGCCTTCCGATGAGAACCGCGCCTTCAACTTCTATTTTCCCCTGTTTAATTTTTCTGACAATTCTCTCTCTCCGCTTTATCGATTCCTTGCTTTCCCCTTGAACCCATATTTTCCTCTTTTCATTAATTTTTCCACCAAAATCTGTTAATGAGGCTAAACGACCGTTAAGCATGTCTTGCATGGCTTCTAAGTACCGTTGGGCAGTTCCAACATCATACCAACTTCCCTTTAAAGTGTAGCCATAAACTGATCTGCCAGACTTTATCAGGTATGGAATAAAATCGAAACCAAAATCTAAACGATGCCTTTCCTTCATTAATTGCATGGTTTCTTTTTCTTTGAATATTTTTCGTATTTCGGGCGAAACCATGTACAATCCGGTGTTAGCCAGATTTGACGGAGCTTCTTTCGGTAAAGGCTTTTCCACGAACCGTGATATTCGCATGTTCTTGTTTATGTCAGCTATTCCGTAGCCCTCAACGTTTTCAACCTCTCTTAAGGCGATAGTCATAACCGCTTCCTTTTCTTTATGAAACTCCACGAGTTCTTTCAGGTTCACATCGAAAATGTTGTCGCCTTGCACGGCAAAAACCGGGTCTCTCACATTGTAATATTCCATGTTTATGCTCGCGGAGTGTGCGCTGCCGTGGTCTTCTATGTTTGGTTGATATTTTATGTGAACACGTGGACTTATACCGTATCTTGCCGAAAATCCATAGCCTGATTCAAAATAGTCGTATAGGTCCCGATAATTTCTGTAGCCTTTCACTCCGAAAATGAAATTTTTTATGCCCTGTCTTGCGAGGCATAGAAGCGAGATTTCAATCAAAGGTCTGTTTAAAATTCTTATGCATGCTTTGCTTGTTTCTGCTGTAAGCGGAAGCAAACGTTTGGCTCGACCACCTACAGGAATTATAACTCTTAATTTGTCAGGCGCATAACCGTCGTTCATAGACGCATTACTCCGTGTCTTTTGTTGTTGATTCTACTTTAGAACGTATTAAAGTTTCTAATTGAGGTGAATTTTATAACTTTAAAGCGTCTATGGATTGGTGGCAAAGGCTGAATCTTATGAGTAAGATAAGCGGTTATTTTCGGCTGATGCGCCCGCTAAACTGTGTTATGGTGGGGTTCGCAGTAATTGTTGGTGCGTCGCTGAGCCATACGTTTTCAACCGCACTATACCTGAATCTCACCTGCGGTTTCATCACCGGTTTCATGTTAACCGCTGCATCCATGGCTATAAACGACTATTACGACAGAGAAATTGATGCTATAAATGAGCCGAAGCGCCCGATCCCAAGCGGCTTAATAAAGCCTAAGGAAGCCCTAGCTTTTGCGTTTGTACTCACAGTGCTAGGTTTCGCTGCAGCATTCGCAAATACATATTTAACGAGCATTCTTTGTTGTGCAATAGCCATAATCGCATGGGTAGTCTTTGTAACTTACACTATCGTTGGAAAGCGCAGTGGGCTGCCCGGTAATTTCCTCGTGAGCGTTTGTGTTGCAATCCCTTTCATTTATGGCAGTTGTACGGTTGCTGGCGCAGTGGAATTGAACGTTTTGATTTTTGCTTCTATGGCTTTTCTATCAAATACTGGTAGAGAAATAACTAAGGGAATCGTTGATGTTCAAGGTGATAGAGCAAGGAACATCCAAACTTTGGCTGTGCGTTATGGAACGAAAAATGCGGCAATTGCGGCAACAATATTCTATCTTTCCGCAGTTTTGTTAAGTACGATACCCCTGCTTCTAAACTTTGTTTCTTTATGGTTTGTTCCTTTAGTGGCTATAACTGATTTTGGACTTGCAACATCTTCGTTTATACTTCTTAAGGACTATTCGAGAGAAAATGCCAGAAAAATCAAAAATATTGTTCTCTTATGGTTCGTCATTGGATTGTTAGCATTTATTATTGGTGCCATAAGGTGAGCTGCTGTCTGTGAAGTCTTCGCGAATGTTCTTTTTGTGTTTCTATGCTACGTTTACATACTCATGTAGTCAAAGAATTGTTCCGTACTGATGTTATGGCGACTTTTTGGTTTTGTTCTAAAAATTGGACTTATAAGTCTCATGGTTGAAACTTTATTAGAGAAGTGTGTTGTTCGTTGAATGTGGAAGATGAAACTAAGCTTGACTATGCACTTCGTGGGAAGGCTTGGAAAGTTTATTGGCTTCTTTTGAAGAATGGTTGCCCACTGAGTGTTCGTGAAGTTCAGAGAGCCTTACATTTCAGCAGTCCGAGTGTCGCACATCATCATCTTGAGCGGTTATGCGAGTTAGGCTTGGTGCAGAAACAGGATATAGGCGGTCACTATTCTTTGGTTAGCGAGGTTAAAATAGGAGTGCTCCGGCACTTCGTCAAATTGGGAAAACTGTTGTTTCCAAGATACTTCTTTTACGCGGTTTTCTCCACGGTTTTCTACATGGCTTACCTTACAATGTTGATGCAAAACTTCACGAGGGAAAACTTGTTCATCATCATTTTCGGGGCGATAGTTTCAGCTATATTCTGGTATGAAGCGGTTCGAGTGTGGCGTCTGAAACCTTTCTAGCCTTTTGTTCTAATTTCTGGACAAAACGTACTAAAAATTAGGATAAAATACATGTATCTCCCTTATTCTTTTAATGGTGTCAAAATTGCAGAGAGAAATTAAGAAAAAGACGGCAACATACGGAATTGCTGCAGTGCTTATAGCTGTTCTATTCGCAGCCATATGTTTCAACTTTGGTGTTCAACCATATATTCAGCCAATATTTCTACAGCTTGAAACGTTCTCAAGTTATGAGGAACTCGAGAGCTTTCTGAAAACAAACATGGAACAAGCAAAAAACTTCGAAGAACAATACTTATCTACCTTCTCCAGAGACGGCGAAGTGACAAGCCAAGACGCCAAAGCCACCCCTGCACATTCCACAACCAACATTCAAGTTGCCGGAGTTGATGAAGCCGACATTGTGAAGACGGATGGGGAATACTTGTACGTGGTCTCAAGCACAAATATTTACACACTGAAAGCTTATCCGCCTAAACAGGCCAAGGTGCTCTCAAAGATAACTCTTAACGAAACATATAACATAAAGATCTACGTGAATGGAGATAAACTGGCTGTCTTAGGGAACCATTTTGCTTCCTTACGCGTATCTTATATGTATACTGAAGGCGCATTCATTAAGGTCTACGACATCTCAGATAGGGCGAGTCCCGTTTTAACAAGAACCTTAAGCTTAAACGGCACCCTTTCAGGTTCAAGAATGATTGGCAACTACATTTATGCTACGGTGAATCAACTGGCGGTGCAGTCAAGCAACAACAAAACAGACTTGGAGGTGGCCTTGCCAAAAATCCGTATAGGCGACACTGTCAAAGAGGTTCAAGCGACAGAAATACGATATGTCAATGTTTCAGACGTTTTCTATTATTTCACAACAGTCATTGCAGTCAACATCATAAACGATGCGCAGGAGCCAACTTATGAAACGTTCCTGACAGGTTCAACTGCATGTATGTACGTTTCACAGAGCAACATGTACTTGACAGTTCCAAACACGAGGGTATGGATTCTATCTGCAGAAGTAAGTGGAGCACGTGACGAAACTTTTATTTTCAGGGTCAAACTGGACGGGGAAAAGATAGTTTGCGAGGCTGAAGGTGCTGTCTCCGGATATGTGCTTAACCAGTTCAGTATGGACGAGTACAACGGTTTCTTCAGAATAGCAACAACAAAATGGACTAATGGCGGTTCTGAAAACAGCCTTTACATATTGAACATGAGCCTGAACATTATTGGAGAACTTCCAAGTCTCGCTCCAGGTGAACGTATATACTCAGCAAGGTTCATGAGCGACAGATGTTATCTTGTAACATTCAAACAGGTAGTTC
>DAOVFC010000034.1 GCA_030668645.1 Candidatus Bathyarchaeota archaeon | reverse complement strand
CCCCCTTCCAGGTTGTGATAAGTCGCAGGTTCCGAGCCTGCGGAGTACATTATAACAGGCACGTTTTTAAAAGAATCTTAAAGGGCACGTGGAAAGAGCCTGTATGTACGTCGCAGTTTTTTTCATAAGAGCCCTAATGTGCACCGGATAGGATTTACCCTACCCCCCGGTCATTAAATCAACATATAGTTCCATGTTAAGCTGACAGGGCTCTCGAAAAAAATCTTAGTAGTCACTACAGTTGTGACCAGAGAAAAAAAATACCAGTAGGGACAACTGTAGTCCCTACAGAAAAAACATTTCTAATGATGAGACATTAATGTCTTTTAACCATCCATGTACGGTGCACATACAGCGTTCAGCGTCACCTACCCCCCGGTCATGAAATTCATGTATAGTTCAGCGGATATCGCAAGGGCGCTTAGGGCTGAAGAGCTGTTGTAACCGAGTTGCGTAAGTCTTAATTCTTCAGAAAACATGTTTTTCACTGGGTTTCAGTTGCCAGCCTTCGCCAAGATTGAACTAGATTTCATTGTAAAAAGCGTTATCGGGTGCTCTGGCATTACAGCTCAAAGGGGCTCGTTTAGGCGCTTAAAAGAAACTGCGCAGTCATTTGGTGAAGGTGAAAAATGAAGGGGATGAGAAGGAGGCTTCAGGAAGAACAGCCGAAGAAACTGGACTCGTGCCAAAAAGCAACCTAAAACAAGCTTTATCTTTAACAATCTCAAGCATGGCTGATGGTTCTTTAGGGTTTGTGCCAGTTTCCACGGTCGCCCAGAAAGTACTTTATTGAGCTTGTTGAGCGAGCGAAAATGTTGAGCAGTCGCAGAATGGGATAAAAAGGCGTGTAGAAAAGCAGCCACCCATAATTGCATTTGTTGTAGGCATGTTTCAAAGCAACAGCTTGGTTTATGACGCCTATGAGCAAGCCGTAAGGCATGAAAATCAGCAGGTTGAGAACGAAGACGATGCGGTCCGGTGCAAACCAGAAGAGAAACGGAAAAGCTCCTAGAGCGACTAAATCTACTATTGCACCGCAATACTCGAAAATGTAGCAATACCATAAGAGCATAGTCAACCACGCCCTCTTCAACAGCAAATCCTTGTGAATGCTCAGCGTGTTGTGCAGCCAACCGGTAAACCATCTTAGGCGTTGATTCCACAAAACATTGAAAGTCGTCGGAGCAACAGTTAAGCTTTGAGCGGTGCTAACGTAGCCAACGTCTGCGCCCCTCTTATGCATCTCCAAAGTTATCTCCAAATCTTCTGTAACTGAGCGAGCGGTCTTCTCATTTATTATTCCCCGCAGAGCCTCCGCATCGTACAAGCCCATGGCTCCAGAAACCACCAACACGTTATTGCCCAGAGACTGTGCACAGCGGGCTATTCCCAAACCTTGACTGTATTCCAGCTGCTGCAATATCACATAGGGATTCTGCTCATCGTCCCCGTCTGATGGATGCACGTAGCCTGTCACAGCCTTCTTTCCGTTGGCAGCCATGTAATCAACAAGTTTGAGAAGAGTTTCAGGAGCCCACCATGAATCAGCGTCGACAACCGCCACAACACCTCCCAAGGCTTTGTTCACGCCTGTCCTGACCGCTTCGGTTTTTCCCAAGTTTGCAGAATGCCTAACAACTTTTCCCCGGACTCGCGGATGCCTTCTACGGTTAAGCTCTATGGCTGCCCACGCAACCTCGTAAGTATAATCCTTGCTTCCGTCATCCACAACGATTATTTCGCATAAGCCATCATACTTTTCTGCACATTTGAAAAGGCTTGTCACGCAGCGGGAAACGTTTCTCTCCTCGTTGTAAGCCGGAACAACGAAAGACACCATGGGACGATAGTTACACTTCCCTTTTCGCTGTGCCCTAGCAACCGCAGCCGCCACAGCCCACATTCCCGCCACGCCTATAGCCAAGAAAGTGTACCATGTATAAAAAAAGCGTATGGTCATGTACCAAAGCCAGCTTGCGCGCTGAGGCAAAACATGATAGTTGAAAGCGCAAGTTACAAGCCATTGAACAAAAACTGGAAAAAACCGCCAAGAAACATATGCCAAAATGAATGGTAAACAAAACAGCAAGTAGGCAACCCTAGAATTTCTAAGCTCACGAAGTTTCTGAAACATAGCCTTCTCCGCTTATCTCAGGCAACTTTCATGTTCAAAAGGCATTCCTCAGAATAAAGCGTGTATTCCCATAAAAGCAATATTCTTAACAAAGAAGCATAAACCTACGATAAAGAAGACTAATGTCTATCAGCTGTAAAAAACGTATAAATATCCAGTCTCAAACATAGCTCTGGATTCACGGGGAACACGCTTAATGGAAGACTTGTCACTCTACTACACCCTACTCAGAGATCCCGCACGCAGAAAGATAATTGAAATCCTAGGCAACCAAGAAAAAATAGGGTTCAAAGAGCTAAAGGAAATCTTGGGCTTAGGCGTCGGCACAGTCTACTACCATTTAGACATGCTTTCAGACTTCATCCAGCAAGACAAACAGAGAAAGTATAGGCTTAACGACCGCGGACGCATGCTTTATAAAGTTCTGAAGGAAGGAAACGTCCCGCCAACCCTAGAGATAAGCGAAGCATTCAGCCATCGCCTAGGAAAATGGCTCTTCCTATCACCTGTCTTCGCGAAAACGGTTAGACCCCTTCGTTTTCTACCGGTTGCAGCAGCCATCCTGCTAATCGGAGCGTTCGGCGCAGCCTATGCAAAACTTGACTCAGCACTTTTCTTTTACTTTCCGTACTCTGCCTATAATCCAACAACCATAATCGCGTTATTCCTCTTCAACTGGATCGGCTTGTTTCTTTTCGCCGAATTCTTCATATACCTGCTTTACAGGCGGGTTGGCAACGACCTTCAACTCTTCACATGCCTTGGAATAGCAGCGTTTCCAGTCGCAGTTTTCCCATACGCTTACCTGTCTGTTTCAGATGTTATCTCCCAGTACATATTGTTCACTCTGCAGATTTGGAGCCTGCTGCTAACTTCCGCGGCTTTCTGCTTCGGAAAAGGCATAAGACTCGACAAAGCCATCGTCATAAGCCTAACAGCCATGTACCTGAACATAGCCTTGCTGTTCATGCTCGGACGTTTCACTTGAAGTTCGAGTTTTCTAGAACCTTCAAAAGTGAATATTCGGGGTTTTTCGAAACGATTTCCTTAATAAAGCGTTTTCCTATGTTATTTTCGGTGAAAAACGTGAAAAAAACAATTACAACAACAGCTCTGACATTTCTGTTACTTTCGATGACGCTGCCGACATTGCTGATAAACGATGTGAATGCTTCAAGCAATGATGTTTCTGAGGCACAATATAGGTACTATAAGGATGACCCATGGTGGAGAATCGAAACAGACTTTATCACTATATTATTTCCTGCAAGTGGAAAAAAGCCGATGTTCCTTTGGTGGTATGCCAACGACACCGACAATATTTACGTTGTAAAGTTTAAGGGCCTAATCGAATACCTGACGCTTGACTATCCATATTACCAGCATAGATATGAAGCCAATAACTTAACGATACAAGAACAACTGGAAGCAAGATGCTGTCCGCCTGAATTATACTCTCCATTGAAAAGAGAGCGGATAAAGAGTAACATCCAGCAATACATAGTTTGGCTTTTAGGTTTGCATTATCCTCGTTTGTTTTTCAACGCTTGTCGATGGAACTTAACAGGTCCAATTAACGTTACGAGAGAAGATGGAGTCTCCTATATCTCATTCAACTTCACTTTGGTTGAGACGTTACAACCGAGATTCGACTTTGTTGAAGACAACATCATAATCCAATGTCGATTCTATGCCACCGAAGCCACAGAAAACGTTCGTGGCTTATACAATTATACAGTAAGAGCCGGGGAACTAAAGATGGATCTGATAGTGAGGAACTGGAAATGGAACATCGACAAACTGAAACCTCTCTTTGAAGTTCTGCAAAAAGAATATAACATTACCGTTCCAGAGATGCGTACCGGCCTAGCTTTATGGGTTGACCTAGCGTCCATAAATATTGTGGATATGAATATTGCAGAACAAGACGCAAATTCACCCGATGACTTGATTGAAACCGAATCCATCACCTCAGACATGATTGTTGAAGGACAAAGAGTTCAGGTGCGAGAAAACAGAGCGGCAATGGGTTATGACGAAACTCCTATAAACATTAGAAAACGCGTAAAGGAACGTTGCAGAATGCGCTTTGCAAGAGAGAGTCAACCCTTGGCGGGTTTCTTCGACTTTGTAAACAAGGCAGTTGTCATTAACTCTACTGATCATCCAACGGAGGTGAACGTGACAGCTGCTTACATTCCTGCTGGAAACCACATGCGCCTGTTCATCGGCTATCCATACTTCGGTAATAACACTTTGGAGCATGATCCTTCAATAGGTGTGGAAAGCGTTACACCTTGGCTGCCAACTAATCTGCTGATGCTACTGATTGGAGCAACCATACTTATAGCAGTTGCAGTGGCTGCAGTGAAAGTGCGAAAGAAAACAGTGAACATAATTAGCGTTCAATAATTCTCCTTTTTTCTTTGTTTTGCGGATATATTTCACTTTTCGGAACAAAAGTTTATATGGTATATTGCTACTCACTATTCAGGAGACTTGAACTGTGAGCACAGATTCAAAAACCGAAGAAATCCGTTGGCAAGTCGTAAAGGCTGTGTTAGATGAGTTCCCGGTTTTAAAAGAAAGGGTTAAGGGCTACCTAGAAGAGGGAACAAAAGCCTAAACAATAATTCAAGTTCGTATTTTGCTTCATAATAACACATTCAGCTTAACCGCGCTTATTGTTTTGAAGCAGAACAGAAAAACCGCAAAGCATATTTTCTGTTGACAGGTTTGGAAGATGCTCTTAGCCGCGTCTTTTCCGCAGGGTGTTCGTTTGGTATTCACGCGCAGAATTCAGTTTCTCTTCAGCAGGTGCGGAGGAGGAATCTTAATATTGTTGCTGTTTTCGGTTTTGAGCAGTTGGGTTATTTCACGGTAGCGTTCCAGAAAAGCCATGCCCTTCTCAGTTGTTGTGTAAACGTCTCGCCCGTTTCTTCTAATCTTTTTTAATAGGCTAATGTTTAACGTAAATCTGAGATAATCGTTAAGCTGTGTAAAACTTAGGTTTGCGCCGTACATTATCTGAGTTTTCAAGGTTCCCTCCCTCGCTATCTCCAAGACTTCCGCGATTATATACAACCTATCCCTTCTCTTCGGACGGAGATTCTGATTCCGTTGATTCAATTCTATATTCCTCTTTCAGAACTTTTTTCTATGATAAAATACTATTGAGGTGTTTTAAGTCGTGTTTCGCACGTCCAATTATTCCAAGAATCGAAATATTCTAGAACAATCCTCTATGCCTCATAGCGACAACAGCAGAGAAAGACTTTACTTTTACGCTACTAAAATGGTGAGGCGGTGAGAAAATTGATTGTAGGTTTGATTGCAGATACTCATGACCGCTTGCAGATGGTGGACAAAGCGATAAAAAAGTTGAATGAGATGAAGGTGGAGCTTGTGCTTCACGCAGGAGACTACATAGCACCCTTCGTGATTCCAAGATTTAAGGAGTTAAAGGCGACACTTATCGGTGTTTTCGGCAACAACGACGGCGACCACGAACTTTTGAAAGAGAGATTTAGCGAGTTGAGCTTAGAAATGCGTGGAAACTTCGCCGAATTAAACGTCGACGGCTTAAAAATAGCGTTGCTGCACGGTCACGAAGAGGAGCTTTTGAAAGCTTTAGTCAACAGCGAAGGCTTCGATGTTGTTGTTCACGGGCACACGCACAAAGCGGAGGTTTATCGAAAAGGCAAAACATTGGTTGTGAATCCGGGTGAAGTCTGCGGATACCTGAGCGGCAAATCAACCATAGCGTTGCTTGACACGGACAAGCGTGAAGCCGAAATAATTGAACTCTGACATGAAGCGTAAATGTAAGAGAGATGTTAAGCCCCTCTAGAAACGTTGAGGAACCGGTAATTCAAGAAGAACTAGGCTAAACAGCGTTTTTGTTGTAGGGTTCTCTCTTCTGGTCTGCTAGTTTAAACAGTTCTATCAGTTCTTCGTCGCTTGCTCCGTTTCTCATGGGCGTCAGCACATCCACGAGGTTGTCATTTCTCATCAGGCATGGCTTCAGTTTTCCGTCGCTCGTCACTCTCAGCCTAGTGCAGTGCATGCAGAAGGCGGTGTTTTCTATCGGATGTACAACTTCAACTTTTGCGTCTGGCAGGTGATAGACGGGACGGTTCTGCATCCGGTGCCTGATCTCAACCTTCAAAGCCCTCTGCCGCAACATGCCTTCATAATCGTCTAGAGACTTGTGGTGGGAG
>DAOVFC010000031.1 GCA_030668645.1 Candidatus Bathyarchaeota archaeon | reverse complement strand
TACTTTCCTTCAAACCCCACAGGTTAAGCCCCTATCCCTCGCACTCTCTTTTACATTTTGTGAAAGGCTTGTGAAATTGATTTTCTAATGTGTCTTTTTCAATCGCCTTTTTACTTAAATTAACTTTTTTATGCCTCTTTTCTGTGAACAAGTCACCCCTTCTCTTCCACTGGAGATAGTGAACCGTTAGTGGTTTAGTCTTTTCTTACTGTTAAAGAAGGCTGTGAAGTTTGTAATAAGAAAAACGCTGGAAATTCACGTTATTTTCCGTTTTCCACCTCTTAATCAAGACTAACGTTTTCTTTTTTTCACCATAACTTCTATAACTTGTGAACTGCAAAGTTGTGAAACGTTTGTTCAAGTTATAGGTGCACGTTGTGGATGCCCGCTCGAAAAATTCGTGTTGAAGTGTTCGATGGTGAAGGCAATCGATACACGGTAGCCTTTGAGGGTCAGGTAACCAGAGAGAAGGCTCTACGCCTTCTGGATTTGGTGGAGCTGTTGGGCGGGATGCCGAGCGGGGGTAATCCTGGAATGAACGTTGCGAGTAATGAACTCTCTAAATTTGACAAGGTTCGCGTGATTGTTCAACGGCACTTTCCTGTAGTCTGGTTCTCATCAAAAGAGGTTCAGTCTATCTATGAACGCGAGTTGAAAGAGCCGATAACTCTAAGCACAGTGGCAACTTACCTTGCAAGGTTGGCAAACAGGGGAATCCTCGTGAGAATTAGGGCTTCAAACCACCTTAAATATAAAATGGCGCCTCGTTTTCCGCAGGCTACGCTGAAGCCAGTGCGCGCGCTTGCCAAAACGCAGAATAGGTAATCGAAAACGACTTCGTCGTTCAGTTACGGAACATATTGAGCTTTGTCAAAAGTGATAAGTAAGCAAAATTCTAAAGTAAATGAATTGGAGCTTCTGGTTCTGAATCACATATGTCTTATGGGGAGGATGTTCAATAAGCGGTAAAATCCAAAGAGACCTAGCTGAGATGAAGAAAAAACTGAACGAATACATAGACAAAGGACGAGCTGTAGGTTACCCGGAGGTGAGAAAGGAACCGGTAATAACGGTTAAGCCCCAGAAATCTAAGATAAAACCTCTGAAAAAAATGGACAGTTACAAAGGGAATTTTACCGCTGTGGACTGTTCAACTAGGACGTTAAAGAGGGCGAACAACTGGGGGATCTACCTACTTCGCGCAGCCTACGCTGTGGTGAGAGGTCGCGATGTAGATTGGGGGTACGGAGAGAAAATGTGCACCGTAATCGCGGATGCATATAGACGACGCTGGTTCCTTCGAAATGCTAGGCTTGAGCTGGAGAGTGAAACGGCATTAAGCCTACTTCACGGTGCACATGAGGAGGATTATCTTCTATTAGATGGAGCCAGCTACTTTGGTGGTCCACGAAGGTTTCAGGTGTCTCTATACGAAGCATGCCGAAAAAAACGAATCAAACTTCTGGCTATAAGTAAACAATCACCGATGCTACATGATGAAAAGGGACGAGACTTTATAGCTGCTGCGTGCATGCTTTCCTCTTATGGTCTCTGGGTCTATCACCCGGTCGTGAAAGCGAATACAGACAAGCATCTATACGGAGATATATCCCTTATGAAGTTGTGTCAATCTAGTCCACGCGTTTTTCGTTGCGATATAATGGAATACTTAGCTGATTACGGTGCACATGAACTGCTCTCCCCACTCACCTCTATCTCAGAGGACCCAAGGTGCCTTGGGTACCCGGTCACCCTTTGGCTTGCTCATGATTTCTCTACTCCATCTGATTCCATGCTTCTCCATTATCACGATCAAGTTGAGGGAACCCTGGCTAACGCTGGTTTATTGGATGTGCTCCGTACGGAGGAATTCTCCTGTAACTTTGTAGATGAACTTCATGGAGCTAAGCATCCATTTAGATGGGAGTTGATTGAACATGTCTGAGCCAACGGGGTTCGTTCGCGAAGTGAAAGGTGACCGCGTTTTCTTCTTCCTCGATAAGGGAAGCAACCTTTCTTTCGGCCAGATAGTTAGAATAGACTCAAATGAAAGAAGCTTCTACGCAAGAGTTGTGAACGCTGAGAGCAAATCTACGCTCGAAATCAGCGAACAACTTCGTGAGGCGGAGGGAAAAGAGGCATTCGGCCCGTATTCACGTTATAGAAGCGTTGAGGCCATTCTTTTCCTTGAGAGGAGGGCGTCCAAAACCCGCTCTCCCACGTTCAATCCCGATTATAAGGACAAAGTATTCACGGCCAGTCCAGAAGACTGTTCAGCGTTAAAGCTTGCGGGTGAGTTGGAGATAGGGCGGCTACGTTCTGGAGAAAGACTGCTCGGATCTGTGGGCATAGATGTTGCGTCTATTCAGCTGATGATTGGCATGTTTGGAATGACCGGATCGGGAAAGACAAATTGTGAATTGATGTTAAACGCGCGGGTAATAGACAACAGTCCAAAAACTGTGGGTCTCATTTTCGACTTTGCTGGGCAGTTGCTGACAGGGAAGGGCATCGAACCTCGGAGAGGTCTGCGGGATCACCCGCTCTTCCACAGCAAGGTTCGCCACTACTCAGCCAGAGAAGGCAAGTTATGTATTGGATTGCACACCCTTCATCCTGGAAGGTTGCGAACGATTTTCCCTGAAATAGGTAGGCCTCAAATAAGAGTTGCCAGAAGGTTGTATGAGAAACTGGGTGGTAGCTGGATCGAGGGATCGCTTGGAGCTTATGGGGCAGAAGGATATGTAGGAGTTGGCAAAATCATCAACTACAAAGCAAAAAGCGTAATTGAGGCTCTGATGAGCAAGCTTTCTGACCTTCCACCAAGTCTCTTTCCACCTTCCAACTATAACTTCATTGATGATGTGATCCAGAACGTTAGCCAAGGGGTCACATGTCTCATTGATACATCGGGCCTAAGTTCTGAAGAGCAACACAACATCACCTGCCTCACAGCATCCAATGTTGCATACCATTATAAACGGATGTGGGAAAGCAATTTTGAGGAGTGGAAAAAGCTTCCAACCCTTCTTATAACCTTGGAAGAAGCCCATGAATTCCTTGATCCTAACCTACCTAAAACGATATTCTCCGACATCGCCTTGACGTACCGAAAGTATCGTGTTGGGCTGAACGCTGTGACACCTCGGCCTTCAAGAGTAAACCCCAACGTCTTCGCCGAGCTTTGGACCAAGGTCATTATGAAAACGGAACTGCGTCGCGACAGGGTCTACCTTACCGAAAACACGCCGTACCTTGAGTACAGCGACACCGAAATCAAAATGCTTGACGTAGGCGAAGCCCTACTAATCTCGGAACCCAAAATACGCTTCGCGGTTCCAGTGAAAGTTACACACTACCCTGAGTATCTGGATGAAAGAGGCGGGCACGACTACGGGCTTCCCGAGTCACAAAAACTTTCGGACATGGATAGCCGCCTCAAACAACTGGGCAAGCATCGGTCCATCTCCCTAGAAAAATAACACGCTATGCGATTCCACTTTCAGTCTTTCCCAGCAGTTTCTTCATCTCTTTTTTAGCACGATACTTGAACGGAATCTTAGTCGTATCCCTTTCCAAGTAGCCTTCCTCGTACAACTTCTTCATCAACCGCGCCGTGTGCTCCCTACTCAGTCTAATTTTATCCCTGATCTCCGGGGCAGTCTTAGGACCCTCCACGACCAGCGTCTCCAGCACAGATAACTCTGTCTCAGTCAGCGGAGCCAAAACCTTTTCCCTTTTTATGGGTATGACCGCCTCAACTCCAAGTTCAGAAACAGGCGGAAACCGCTGGGTTTGCTCCTCTATGGCGGATACCTTCGCAACCAGCTTCTTCTGTGATGCTACAGCATCACGCACCACTTTGTCGATTTCTCCTATCCGCGCTAAGAGCTTTTCTCTGTCCTCTGCAGAAACATTAACTTTAGATATGGAATTACGCAGTTGCTTTTCACCTTCCTCAGCCTTTTTGAAGGCTCTATCGCTTTTTGATGCGAGAGCCTCAACTTTATACGCAACTAACTCCAATTTTTCATCTTGACGTCTTAGCTGCCTGTTAAAACTTAAAACAATGTCACCCACCACCTCTTTGGCAGCCTCACCCTCTTTACGAATTTTACGGATCTGCTTGTAATACTCACCTGCAGCACCTACCGTTATAGCAAGTAAAACACCTAAAAGAACAAGCAAAAACTCAGTCAAACCAACTTCCTCTTTGTGACTCAAACGTGATTACATGTGATTCAAACATGTTACATCACACATCACAGTTTATCGTAAAAAACATTTAAGGCTTATGGTACAACGCAACATTGTCCCAAGGCTTATGATATCACAGGTCACAAGCCTAAACGTCGTTGATGCTTCCACTTTTTCTGTCGATAGCATTCTACCATGCATGGAAAAGTCCGCTTTTTAGGGGTATTTCCCGTTTTCACCTTTTTTCCGGTGTTTCAATCCGACATTAACCACTCTCTCGTGTTAGAGGGGAGTGTTTTAAAACGCGTTGTCTGTGTGATTTGTGATGTCACGTGAGTTTCGATGATGGGTTTGATAGTTGTTCCAGGCTTGTTTCAAGCTGTTCTCTCATCATGGTTATAGCTTTTAGAAGTTCACCTTTTTCGTTTTTATTGATCACTTCTCTGTACGCTTCCACATAATCCTGCAGCTTGTTCGCTACTTCAAGATATGGGTCCAGAGGTGTGCTTTCGAAGAGTCCTAGGTACCCTAAGAGCAGCACAGTGTATATCGCCCTTGTGACGTTTTCTTTTGCCTGCCTTAACGTTCTGTTAAAGGCTCCGCGGCTTATTTTCGACTTTGTTAGCCTAAATCTGGCTTTGTCATCGTACTTTAGCGTTTTTCCCGATATATTTTCGGATAAAATATCAATCAGCAAAGTTTCCAGCTGGGTTCTCGTTAAATGACTGTTTTTAGAGAGTATCTTCACCATCGGGTCATTCAAAGCGCGTATTAACCACGTTTGAACGTTTTCTTTGAGCTTCATACAATTTCCCTCGTATGGCTTCTTAAATGGATACAGTTTTGTATACTGGCTGACTCTTTTAAGGTTACCGAAACTCACATGGACCTTCGCTCGTTTTACGAACGTAAATATTTTATGCTGAAAGGAATATTGCATAGTGAGGTAAGCCCCTTGGTTACACATTTTAAGCGAGCAAAACGCTTAAAAAACATAAAGCCCTCGGGAATACGCCGCTTCTTTACGTTAGCCCAAGAAATGCCCGACGTTATAAGCCTAAGTATAGGTGAACCGGACTTTACACCGCCGAAACACGCCTTGAAAGCCGCCGAACAAGCTGCCAAAGAAGGCAAAACTCATTACACTCCAACCAACGGAATTCCAGAGCTTAGGGAGGCTCTAGCGCAAAAGGCGAATCATGATTACGGTCTCTCTTATGATCCCGAATCTGAGATATTAATCACCGTTGGCGGAACCGAAGCGATTTTCTTGGCATTGATAGGTTTGATAAACCCCGGTTACGAGGTGCTGATTCCGAATCCAGGGTTTGTGTGTTATAAACCAAGTGTTTTGCTGGCTGGCGGTGTTCCCGTTTACCTTCCTTTGTTGGAGGAAAACGAGTTCAAACCGTCCGCTGATGACGTGACGTCACTCATCACAGATAAGTCACGCGTGATAATCTTAAACTATCCGAATAACCCGACCGGCACGGTTCTTTCCTACCACGAGGTTGCTGCCTTGGCTGATGCTGCGGTTGAACGTGACTTGATTGTGATATCAGACGAAGTTTACGAGAAAATAATTTATGACGATGCCAAACACTATTGTCTTGCAACTTTTCCGGGAATGCGTGAACGCACCTTGGTTGTTAATTCCTTTTCTAAAACCTACGCGATGACTGGCTTGCGGGTTGGATACGTTTACGGCTCGAAGGAGCTGCTTTCTCCTCTTTGGCTTGCTCACCAGTTTGTTGTTGCGTGTGTAAATGGACCTGCGCAGTATACTGCATTGGCTGCCCTAAAGGGAACACAGGATTTTGTTAAAGAAGTGGTCCGCGAGTTTGATATGCGGCGGCATCTCGTTTATAAGCGTGTTAATGAGATTGAAGGTTTTAGCTGTGTGCTTCCAAAGGGGGCCTTCTATGTTTTTCCAAACATCAAGGCATTCGGCATGTCTTCTAAAGAATTCGCAGAGTTTCTTTTGAAAGAAGCTAGGGTCTCCGTTGCACCTGGTTCTTCTTTTGGCAGCTATGGCGAAGGATATATTCGTATTTCGTATGCCACCTCGTATGAAAAGCTGGAGGAAGCGCTAGACCGCATAGAAGAGGCTGTTAAAAAAATCAGGTAATGTTGGCTTTTATCTTCTGTTACAGTTTTTCTGCGTGTTCTTTTAGCTTGTCAAAAAGTTCTGGACGTAGGTCTCGTAGTGTTGGGACAAACGTTTCCACGGGCTTTATATCAGCATAGTCAACCTCGCCTATCACAAGGTCTTCCTCATCATACTTTGCATTCACAAGAGTTTTTCCGTTCGGTCCAATGAGTCTGCTTCCTCCCCAAAACTGTAACCCGTCTTCCATGCCTACGAGGTTTACATAGGCTAGAAAAGCCGTGTTTTCTATCGCTCTCGCAGTTGTTAACGTTTCAAAGAAGGCGCGGCGACCCGCTGGAGAAGCCGAGATACAGACTATTAACTGTGCTCCTTTCAAGCGTGTCAGTCGGCTTACTTCTGGGAAAAATACGTCGTAGCAAATGATTAAACCGATTTTTCCGAGTTCTGTGTTGAACGCCGCTGTTTGGTACCCAGGCCTAAAG
>DAOVFC010000014.1 GCA_030668645.1 Candidatus Bathyarchaeota archaeon | reverse complement strand
CTTTTTCGTAGTCTAAGCCAGATCTATACCTAGGTCCATGGCCTCGATGATATCCAGTCATTTCTTAGTTTCCTCCTGTTTCGGGGATGCATGCTCAGACGCGGCTTCAGCAATTGGCTTCTGTGTCTCATACAGTGTCTGATAAACCTGATAATAGGCGCCCTTCTTCGCCATAAGAGTATCATGAGTGCCCTCTTCCGCAATCTCTCCTTTTTCAAGAACAATAATTTTATCCGCGTTTCTGATGGTTGAAACCCGCTGAGTAATCACAAAGGCTGTTCTGTTCTTAAGCAATGCCTGTAAAGCCTGCTGAATCTCATACTCAGTTTCCACATCAACGCTCGAAGTTGAATCGTCTAAAATGAGTATCCTCGGATTCATCAGCAGAGCCCTCGCTATGGCTATTCTTTGCCTTTGACCAGCTGAAAGGGTTACTCCTCTCTCTCCAACCCTTGAGTCGTAGCCGCGGGGCAAGGCTGAAATGAAGTCGTGGGCTATTGCAGCCTTTGCTGCCGCAACTACTTCGTCCATTTTGGCTGATGGTTTGCCATAGGCTATGTTCTCCTTTATCGTCATGTCGAAGAGAAATGTTTCCTGCGCAACTATGCCTATTTGTTCTCGAAGAGACTTAAGCCTGACATCTCTAACATCGTAGCCGTCGACGGTGGTTTTTCCTGAGGACACGTCATAAAAACGGGGGATGAGACGGATAACAGTGCTTTTTCCAGAACCTGTTGCTCCCAGAAGGGCTACGGTTTCTCCAAGCCTTACTTCGAATGTTATGTTCTTTAGAATAGGCCTGCCTTTTTCGTAGCTGAACGACACGTTTTCAAACTTCACGTGCCCCTTCAATTTGGGCAGCGTCAAAGCGTCTGGCTTCTCCTTTATCTCCGTCTCAGCGTCTATAACTCTGAAGATTCTGTCGCCGGCAGCCATGGTTAGGTGATAACCGGAGATGAACATGCCGAAGAAACGCATAGGCATAACAAGCATTGCTAAGAATGCGTTAAACGCAACTAACGCTCCAATAGTAAGCGTTCCCATGATTACTTCGAATCCTCCGTACCAAAAGATTATGATTGTGCCTAATCCGATGAGAAAACCTACGAGAGGTATGTAAACCGCTCTGATTTTAGCTGAGGCTAACGCTGTTTGAAAGTACCTGTCATTCTTAGACGCGAACTTTTCCCTTTCAAAGCCTTCCTGCGCAAACGCTCTCACAACTCTGATTCCTGCTATGGCTTCGTGTAAGACAGAGGTTAAACTGCCATATTGTTCGCGCATCCGAGTAAAGAGTGGGCGTATCTTTTTCCCAAATGAGTAGAAGGTAGCAAATATACAGGGCATTATTGGCAAAAGGAAGAGAGTGAGCATGGTGTTGATGGAAAACATCGTGTACAAGGTTACAATAAGGAGGATAATGGAGTTTATGAGAAAAGCTAGTTGGAAACCTAAAAACCTACGTACTCTATCCATGTCGGTTGTTACTTTCGACAAAAGCTGACCGGTATGCGTCTTGTCGTAAAACGCAAAGCTTTGGCTCTGCAGAGCGGCAAATGCATCGTTTCTGATATCATAGACCACTTTCTGTGAGAAATAGGTGCTTGCATACCGTCGGATGAAAGAAAACAAGCCAACTACTACTGTAAGACCTATGATTTCCAACATCAAAATAAAAAGCGTACTCTTGCCCAATTCAACGTCTAGTTTACCCTCAGCAAGCGGAGTAATAACGTTGTCGATGGCTGCTCTAGTCAACAGGGGAATCTGCACACTTACGATTGTGCTAACAAGCATGCAAGCCACGCTAACGAGGAAAAGCGGCCAATTCTTCGAAATATATCGGCAGATACGTGCGAAAGCGCCCATTCGTGCAGACCCCTTTTTTATACTTATAGTTCTTTGCCATCGTGTTTCTTTAATGTTTCACTCATTACGCATTTTTAGACTTAATGATACTTGGATTATTGGAACTCTTTGAAGTATGCTCCATATGCTTCTTGCCAGTAAACCCGTGCGGAAATTTTCAAAATCGAATAGGCTTTAGCCTTTAAACCTCCATAGAAAAAGCTATTTTACTTCATGAGCGTAAGTTAATGTGTGGAGAATGGGCGTGGCGACTAAACACGTAGCAATGCAGCGCATCCAAACGCTTTTTCGTTTAGCGAAAGAAACTGTTCATGAAGACCCGGCTCTGGCGCAGCGTTACGTGGAGGTCGCTAGAAAAATCGCTATGGCCGCCAGTGTTCGCTTGCCAAAGGAGTACAGGCTTCAGGTTTGCCGATACTGTAAAAGCTTTATTTTGCCTGGTGTGAATTGTCGTGTGCGAATAAAACAGCGGAGAGAACCACACTTGGTGATCACTTGTTTGAACTGTGGCAAACAGATGCGGATACCGTTAAGGGAGAAGAAGGAGAAAGCCAAGCCGTGAGTAAGCTAACCGCCAGGATGAAGCGCCGCATCAAGCGCGAATTGAGCGGGGAGAAGCCGACGATATGGATTGGCAAAAATCAAGCTTCAAAAGAGATATTGAAAGAAATTGAGAAACAGTTGGAGAAGAAGGAAATGGTTAAGGTTAGAATCTTGAAAAGCGCTCTTCAAGGCGACGAAGCTAAAGGATTTGCTTCAAGAATCGCCGAAAAGACGGAAGCGGCGTTAATAGAAGTTAGGGGCCACACGTTCACACTTTATAAACGTCGTAGAAAGAGTTGTGAAAAGTGAAAGTCTTTATATTAGGCTTCGCGAATTACTGAAGGAAACAACACCAAGAGGAATAGAAAGTCTTGCTATCAACATATGACGTTCCAGCAGCTAAACTCATCGAGAAACTAGCTAAGCATCTGAAAGAAAATGTAGACGAGGTAACTCCGCCACCGTGGGCAAGCATCGTAAAAACTGGCACGCATGTCCAAAGACAGCCCGAAAACCCAGACTGGTGGTACATCCGATGTGCATCTTTGATGCGGAAAATTTTCGTTCATGGACCAGTAGGTGTCGAAAGGTTAAGGGCAGAGTATGGCGGAAGAAAAGATCACGGCGTTAGACCGGAACACTCAGCCAAAGCCAGCGGAGCTATAATAAGAAAAGCCTTACAGCAGTTAGAAGCGGCTGGACTGATAGAAACTCTCAAACCTCGTGGAAGAAAAGTGGCTAAGGCGGGAAGAAAACTTCTGAATATGCTGGTTGGAGAACTTCAAAAAGAACTGTTGAAAGATGTTCCGGAGCTGCAAAAGTATCAGAAAAGTGTGTGAAATGACAGAGAAAGAGCTTGAAGAACTTCGTAGAAGAAAACTTTTGGAGTTGCAGCGGAAGGTAGACGAAGAACAGAAGAGAGTTCAAGTAGGGCAGCAACTTGAACTGCAGAAACAAGCTCTGCTGAGAAGCATACTAACCTCCGAAGCAAGACAGAGACTGTCAAACTTGAAAATGGTCAAATCCGATTTCACAGCTCAGCTGGAACTGCAGCTTATTCAACTGGCGCAGCAAGGGAAACTGCCGATACCGCTGGGGGATGAACAGCTGAAACAGATACTGATTCAGCTTCAAGGCCGTAGACGTGAAACAAAAATAAGAAGGATGTGAGCATGGCTCGGAACAAGCCTACAGCTAAAAAGCGGAGACTGGCAAAAGCGGGGAAACAGAGTAAACCTGTTCCTACGTGGGTGATAGCTAAAACAGCCGGAAAAGTTAGGACGCATCCTAAAAGAAGGCATTGGAGAACGCGAAAAATAAGGGCTTAGGCGGCTCTGGTAATGGAAGAAGAAGGCGGAAAAGAGGAACAGGGAAAAACTGAGGAAGGCAGGCAAGCGGAATCAACCGAAGCTGTCGAGGAAACAGAAGGCGAAGAGAAAGCCTCTGAAGAAATAGAGGAAGCTGAAGAGGAAAAGGTTGAGGTTGCTGAGGAAACTCTTGCAGCCGAGGAGGCTAAACCGCCGCTAAGAGAAGTGGAGGAAGAAGAGTTTGTCGAAGAGCGAATCTACACTGTTCCTCTGCGTAAGGCGTGGATTGTCCCGCCTAACAAAAGAGCGCCTAAGGCTATGCGGTTAATCAAGGCTTTCGTGACTAAACATATGAAGCTGGAGGCGGGAAGGGAGGAGATAGATGAAGAGGCTGAAGAGGAGCAGAGAAGACTGCTCATCAGCAACGAGGTGAACGAGAGGATTTGGAGGAGGGGAATAGAGAAACCTCCGCGAAGGGTTCGCATCAGGGCTGCGAAAGATAAGGAAGGAAACGTAACTGTCTTTTTGGCTGAAGGAGACTGATTTTTGGCTATTCACCTGTTCAGCCTCTTCGGTGGCGCAAGCATAGGTGTTTACTCGCTCGTCACGGACAAATTACTCATAATCCCTAAGTGGGCTCCGCTTAAAAAAATTCAAGGACTTAAACAATCGTTAAAAGTTAAGTTGGTGCACACCACAATCGGCTGGTCAGTTCTTGTAGGCGCACTCGCTTGTGCAAACTCAAACGGGATACTGCTCCCGCATTTTGTTCGAGATGAAGAGCTTAAGGATATAAAGTCTGTTTTTGAGGGCAACATAACTGTTATGGAGACCAATAAAACAGCGTACGGAAACATCGTTTTGGCGAACGACTACGGTGCGGTTGTCGACCCTCGGTTAAAGCCTTCGGATATTAAGAGAATCTCTGAAACGCTGGGTGTTGAAGCGGTCTCAGGTGAGATTGCCGGTTTACCGTACGTTGGCTCGTTAGCGGTTGCAACCGATAAAGGAGTTCTGGTGCATCCATTGCTGAAAGAAGATGAGCGTAAACTTTTGGAGGATGTTTTGAAGGTTCCGGTTGACGTAGGCACGATTAACTGTGGGATACCCTATGTTGGCACAGGCTTAATTGGCAATCGTTACGCGGCTGTAGCGGGTTTATTGACGACAGGACCAGAGATGTTTATAATTGGGAACGCCTTGGATGTTGTGAAAGAAGATGAATAAAGTGAAAGTTTTTAGGGTTACAGGTGAAATTAAAAAACCAAATTTAAAAACGTTGTTCAGAAAGGAAGTTGTCGCTGTAAAGTCTGAGCATGCTGTAGAAAAAGTGTACGCTGAGTTAGGTAGTAGACACAGAGTAAAGCGTTTTCAAATAAAAATAGTGAAGGTTGAAGAGGTGCCGCCTGAGGAGATAGAAAATTCCTTGCTGAAGAAACTCGTCGTTGGAGAATAAAAAAGTTGGCGGGTAAGGCTGAAGAAGAGTTTCGGAAATTAACCGTGGAGTTGCGTTTTCTCGAGCAGACGACAGAAGCCTTGAAGTCCAGAATAAACATGGTGAACGCCGTCATAACAGATTTGACATACGCAAAAATAACCTTGGAGGGCTTAGAAAAAGAGAAGAAGAACCCGGAGCTTTTTGTTCCAATCGGCGGCAGTTCATACATCAAGACCAAACTTGAAGACCGTGACAAGGTTATTGTCGGAATGGGCGCCGGAGTTTCAGTTGAAAAAACCTGGCCGGAAGCCAAAGACATCGTCAAAAAACGTTTGGAAGATGTTGAGAAGACGATGGCTTCTCTTCAGCGACAGTTTGCAGGGGTCGCAGGAAAAGTCGACGAGGATAGAAACAAGCTTGAAGCCTTAGCGGCTGAGCTTAGGAAGAGGAAGGCTTCGGGAAATGTTTGAGAAACTGAAATCCGGTTTAAGCGGACTCGTAAACAAGATTACTATAACCGAGCTTAAGGCTGAAAGTTTGCGTCCGGTGCTTTCAGAATTTAAGATGAGCCTCATAGAAAACGATGTAGCGGTTCCCGTTGCAGAGCGAATGTGCGACGAGATGGAGAAACGCTTAGATGGAATTCAGGTTAAAAGACTCGAAGACCGCAGAAAAATCGTGGAGAAAAATCTGCGTGAAGTGCTCCTAGAGACCATGCTTACAAACGACAAAATAGACCTGTTAAAGGCTGCTGAAGAGAAGCGCCAAAAGAATGAGCCCTTCCTCATAGTTTTCGTCGGCATAAACGGCACCGGAAAAACCACAACCATAGCCAAGGTTGCAAGGTTCTTGATGAAGAAAGGCTACTCCGTGGTTCTCGCATGCAGCGACACTTACCGTGCGGGTTCGATAGAGCAGTTGGAAGAACACGCGAAACGCTTGGGCGTACGCATGATCAAGCACGAGTACGGTGCAGACCCAGCGGCTGTAGCCTACGACACCGTGAACCATGCGAAGGCTCATGGAATAAACGTTGTTTTGATCGACACCGCGGGTAGGATGCAGACGAATCGGAATCTGATGAACGAGCTTGTGAAGGTTAAGCGTGTTGTCAGTCCAGACTTGACAGTTTTGACCGTGGATTCGCTTACCGGAAACGACGCCGTTACGCAAGCGGAAGAATTTCACAAAAGCGTAGGAATAGACGCAACAATCCTAACTAAAGTGGATGCAGATGTCAAGGGTGGCTCAGCCCTAAGCGTAACATATGCAACCAAAAAGCCGATTCTGTTCATCGGGACAGGGCAGAAGTACGATGACTTGGAAGAGTTTAACCCGGAAAGATTTGTGCAGTTAATCCTGAAATAGTCGTTTTTCATTCATAAGAACGGCTTGACTTTTGTGCGCGCTTCTGCTTCTCCTCGAGCCATTTCTCCACGCCGATTTCTTTCATCCTAAATAGGTTTTTTCTTGCTTTCTTATAGCCCTTTTTGTGAAATTCATCAAGCATCTGACAAGGAAAGTCTGGACATTCGATACATATATGAATATGATGTCTTTCGGCGCATTTTCTTATTTTGCAGGTTTTGCCGCCTTCCTGCCATTCAATACCCCATATCTTAGAAAAATCTCCCCAACAACCATCACAATGGACATAGGAAGATTTTAAATTGTGATCCTTGGCAATTTCTTCTTTGAGTTCCTGGTCGTTGTTTTTAAAGGCGAGGTATATATCACATTTACCACAATACAGTCCACAGGCGCCAATAAATCCGTAATCAATTTCTTTCATCTCAGTTATTTCCTTTTATTTCTCGCCGTTTCGCACAACTCCTGTTAGACGAAACTTTATATAAACCTCATTTCCCCGCCTTAAAATCACAAAAATCGATTATGTAGAAAGAGCGCGTGTTTTTATTTTCGCTTCCTGAACAACATAATACTTGCGCGCGCTAAATGCCACTCTTAATCAATAAGTCTATTAACTTCACATACCACGGCCCTAATTCTAACCTCAAGCGTCTCTTGTATCTTGGCTTTCTTTCTTTATCTCTTCCAACCACTTTTCCAACCCTATCTCTTTTTGCCTAAGTATGTGCGCTCTGGATTTATCCCCATATTCATTCTTTTCATAATATTTTTCCAGTTTCTCGCACGGAAATTCATCACAAAACGCGCAGGTTAGAATCCCTTTTTTCTCCGTGCATTGTTGGATAGAACAGCTTGCACACCAGGGTTTGCGTATCGGACCGTGACAGCCCAAACATCCAACGTCTTCAGGCTTTATATCCATGTTGAATTGCTTAGAAAATTCTTTAGCAAGCTTCTTCTTCAGTTTCTCATCGTTGTTAATATACGCCAGATAATCGGGACAGCCTCCACAGTAACCACCACATGCTGCAACCAACGCTTTTTCAGGTTGCTTCACCTTACTTCGCCTCTTTCATATCGTATAGTATAAAGATAAAATCTTTCTAGCACGCGCATTTTATGGATTCGACAATTACTGATTGCGGTATCAATAGGGCTTCTCTAAGCTGGGGATGTTTCCGTAATCCTCTCCGTGTCGGTCTTGGCTCGACAAGCCTTGACACAAACAATCTACTCTTATGGAGTGCATCAAAATAGTCCGTCAACGTCCTGTGGAAAGATGTGGTTTTGAACGGCTTTGCAAGCCTCTCCATTTTCCATTGAACAGTATACTTGGCCGCTCCGAAATATCTTCTTGTCGCGCTTGTCCTCTTTCCATTCACAATTATCGTTTCGAAACACGGATGAGGAATTGAAAAAACAAATCGACCCCGATTCGTCAAAACCCTCGCCACTTCAGATATTGCCCTTTTATAATCTTCGATATCTTGAAGAGACATGAAACAAGTTACGAGGTCAAAATGGCTGCTTGAAAACCTTTTAAGATCAGCGGCGTCCAAAACACGGTAGCATATACCCAGCTTATCTTTTGCCTCTTCTCGTTTTGCGAGCTCTATCAGCTTCTCTGAGAAGTCCACCCCGGTTACTTCGGCGCCTTTTCTCGCCAGGATTCTCGTGTTGTATCCCTCTCCACACGCCAAGTCTAGTATAAGTCGACCTCTCACATCTCCTATTAATTCAAAAGTCGCAGGATTGTTAAGTTCATCTCTGTAATAGTCCTTGCCTTTCCTCACAAAGTCCACCCAAGATTCTGCGGCGTCATTCCATTCTTTCTTTACACTCCCTTTCTTACACAAGAACTATCCCACTCTCTCTTCGTACACGTAACTAAGTGACCACTTACTCTAAAAATAGCTTCGCGTGTGTGTTTCATAATCAAAAGGCTCTTTAACTCAAATGAAGAAGGTGTCCAAGAGTTGA
>DAOVFC010000010.1 GCA_030668645.1 Candidatus Bathyarchaeota archaeon | reverse complement strand
TGTAGAGCCTGTAAGTCTCCTGCAAATTCCGCAAACTCTACACCTACGAGGTTCAACGCCGTTTTTGAAAACGCAACCAACCCTATAAAACGAGGAAAAACCATATAAACCACCATACTGCTGTTGAATTGCACAGTCGGTGAATTAAAAAGTGCCAAAATGGGGATACTCCATAACAGAGGAAGAACTAGACCCTGAGAAGGCCGTGAAAGCCAGCGGAAGAGAGGTTAGGGTATCCCACAAACCCGCACACGAAGTGTGCAAAACAATAAAAGGTATGACGCTAACTCAAGCGAAACGATACCTGCGAGACGTGATGGCGAAGAAACGTCCAGTCCCCTTCAAAAGATTCAAAAAGAAAGCGGGACACCGCCACGGCTTAGAGAAAGCCTACGCAGGCAGATACCCGGTAAAAGCGGCAAAACACATCCTAAAGGTGTTAGAAGGCGCACAAGCCAACGCCGAATACAAAGGATTAGACACGGACCGCCTCCGCATAATCCACGCTTCTGCGTACCCAGGAATGAAAATCAAGCGTTACATACAGAGAGCCTTCGGGAAAAGCTCACCGAAGTTCGAGACACTATGTCACATAGAGATAGCCCTAGAAGAACACGTGGAACTAGAGGAAGAAACGTAATGGCTGTTGTCAGGCATTTTATAACGGAATCCATAAAAAGGACGGAAATCGACGAATTTCTGCAGAAAGAGCTTGAAAGAGCAGGATACGGCGGGGTGAACATATCAAAAACTCCGCTGGGAACACACATTGTAGTTTATGCGATGCGTCCGGGCTTGGTGATAGGCCGAGGCGGAGGAACAATAAGGGAACTTGCAAAAACTTTAGAAGAAAAATTTAAACTTCCAAACCCTCAAATTTCTGTTTCCGAAATTGAAATCCCAGAGTTGAACGCCTACGTTGTGGCTTCACGCATCGCCTCGGCTCTTCAAAGAGGCATCCACTATAGGCGCGCCGGATTTTGGGCTTTACGCCAAGTTATGGACGCTGGAGCCTTAGGCGTAGAAATAGTCATAAGCGGAAAACTGAGAACGGACAGGGCAAGATACGAAAAATTCCGCGACGGGTACCTGCCGAAAAGCGGAGAACCCCCATTGAAGTATACGAGGAAAGCAGAGGTCCACGTTCAACTAAAACCAGGCATATTAGGTGTAAAAGTTAGGATAATGCCTCCGGACGCGGAGTTTCCAGACAAAATTCAGATAGTTGAAGAGCCTTCACTAGAAGAAAAGGAAACAGCAGAATCGCCTGAGCAAACCCCTCCCACAGAGGAACACAAAGAAACGGTTGAAGAAGAGAAAAGCACCGAGGAGACAGCCGAATAAATGCCGATAATGCGGGTCAAAGAAATAAGGGACATGCACCCTGAAGAACGAATGAGAAGACTCAACGAGCTTAGAACAGAGCTTCTCAGACTAAAGACCATGGTTAAAGCCGGGGGAACGATAGAGAACCCAACGAGAATAAGGGCGTTACGAAAGACTATTGCACGAATATTAACCATAGAACACGAGCAGAAACTTGGAATTAAAACGCAGAAAACGGAAGGGAAGCGGAAGAAATGAAAGTGACGCCGGCTATAATTCAACATGAATTCATCGGAACCGAGGCAGAAGTCGCGAAGAGCAAGGATCCTAATTACGTTGGAATTTCCGGCGAAATAATAGATGAAACTCGGAACACGTTCACAATCTTACACGAGGGAAAATGTAAAAAAATCGTTAAAGACGTTGCGGTTTTTCATTTTAAACTCTTTAACGGAACGGTTGTTGAAATCGACGGTAAGCTTCTCGTGGGAAGACCGGAAGACCGTCTTAAAAAACGTATAAGAAGGTTATGGTGATGTCGCTGACTTTGAAGAAGCCTAAGAAGACCTGTGATGACAGAAACTGTCCTTTTCACGGCGAACTTCCGGTGAGAGGTCGAGTCTTGGAAGGAGTTGTCGTCAGCGCTAAGATGGATAAAACTGTCATAGTGAGACGCAACTACATACACTACATTCCAAAGTTCAGGCGGTACGAACGCAGAAGAAGCCGCATCCCA
The DNA here is from genome assembly GCA_030668645.1 of Candidatus Bathyarchaeota archaeon. Classification (GTDB taxonomy): domain Archaea; phylum Thermoproteota; class Bathyarchaeia; order Bathyarchaeales; family Bathycorpusculaceae; genus DAOVFC01. The sequence continues at coordinate 7,846 of DAOVFC010000010.1, read as the reverse complement.
TCGCACAATCCTCCGTGCATAAACGCAAAGGAAGGAGACCGCGTCAGAATAGGAGAGTGCCGCCCAATAAGCAAAACAGTTTCGTTCGTTGTTATCGAAAAACTGGAGGAGAAATAGAGTGGCTGCAAGGGCGAAGATGAGAGCCTTAGTCGCCAGAGGAATGATCGGGCAGAAACCGAAAATCTCACGGGGGCTACCAGTCGGCGCAATTTTGAAATGCGCTGACAACAGCGGAGCTAGAGGGCTGCGACTAATTCAGGTTATGGGTTACAAGGGGCGTTTGCGCCGCCTCCCAGCCGCCTCCGTCGGAGACAGAATAACGGTTTCTGTGAGACGCGGAACACCCGATATGAGGAAGAAAATATTTCACGCTGTGGTTGTCAGACAGAGAAAACCGTACAGACGAGCCGATGGCATTTGGGTGCAGTTCGAAGACAACGCCGCAGTGATAATAACTCCCGAGGGAGAAATGAAAGGCTCTGAAATCCGCGGACCAGTGGCAAAAGAGGCTGCCGAAAGATGGCCCAGGATAGCGAGTGCAGCCAGCATAATAATATAATGGAGGAAACGCATGCAAATCACAAAACCCGGCAAGCAGAGAAAAATGCTCTACCAAGCACCATTACATGCACGCCGTAAACATTTCTCGGCACCCCTTTCACCAAAGTTGAAAGCCTCGCACGGGGTGAACGCGCTTCCTGTTAGAAGCGGCGACACGGTTCGCATAACGCGCGGAGACCACAGAGGATTAGAAGGAAAAGTCACACGCGTAGACAGCAAAAAATACCGAGTTTTCATCGACGGATTAACACGTGAAAAGGTTGACGGAACAACGATTTTCGTTCCAGTTCACCCCTCAAAAGTCATGATCACCCGTTTAAACCTAGATGATAAATGGCGTAAAAAAATCTTAGAAAGAAAAAGAGAAGCTGCTAAAGAGTTAGAGAAAGTAGAAGCGGAGAAACTGCCTAAAGAAGCTGCAATAGAAAAGCCTGCCGCACCTGTAGAAAAACCCCCTGAAAAGAAAACAAAGCCAAAAAGAAAGCTGAAAACCGAAGAAAAACCAAAGCCGAAGAGAAAAAAACCCCCGAAAAAACCAGTTAAGAGAGAGGAAAGGAAGAAAACCAAAACTAGAAAGCAAGAACCATCAGCGAAGAAGACACGAAGCAAACCCAAAAGGCGCAGAAAGGCTACAACACCAGAAAAGGCTAAAAAATCAAGAAAAACTGGAAGAGGAAAATAAAATGGGTAAAAAAGGCGGATCAAAAGGTTTAAAGCGTAAACCAGCACCAAGATTTTGGCCTATTCACAGGAAGGAATTCGTCTGGATCGTAAAACCTAAGCCTGGACCGCACTCGCTGGAAAGCTGCTTACCTTTAGCCATAGTTTTGCGTGAACTGCTTGGATTTGCCAAAAATAGGAAAGAAGCTAAGACGATAGTTTCTCAAGGGAAAGTACATGTTGATGGCAAAATCAGACATGAAGATGATTTTCCGGTGGGCTTAATGGACGTTGTTTTTATGCCAGACATCAACAAGGCTTTTCGCGTATTGCCATCAAGTAAAGGTTTGATTCTTCATCCAGTTGACAAGGGAGGAGCAGCATTCAAACTTTGCAGAATTGAAAACAAAACAGTCGTTAAAACCGGGCATGTGCAACTTAATCTCCACGACGGCTCAAATATTCTGGTGAAAGTTGCCGACCCGAGAAATCCGCAAGAGGACGTTTATGAAACGCTGGATACCCTGAAAGTTAGCCTCCCCGAGAAGCGGATACTTGAGCACATCAAGATGAAAAAAGATGCCCTTGCGATTATAACTGGCGGAAAAAACATCGGAAGAAACGGTAAGATTGTTGAAATTGAAGAGGTGAGGGGACAAAAACGTAGAAAAAAACTCGGAAAAATCCGAGATAAAGAAGGTGAAGCCTATCAAACAATCTTAGACTTCGTCTTTGCAATCGGCGAAACGCATCCAAGTATATCATTGCCGGAGGCCATGTGAAGTTGTCAGAGGAAGAAATCACTAGGAAATGGGAAGAAAATGCGATGCTGAAGCCGAGAATCGAGAAAGTGGTTGTTAACATGAGCGTGGGAAAATCTGGAGAGCCGCTGGAAAAAGCCGCAAGAGTGTTGAAAGACTTAACGGGGCAGAATCCTTGCAAGAGGAAAGCTAGAAAAACTGTGAGAGACTTTGGAATCAGAAAAGGCGAACCGATAGCATGTATTGTTACTCTTAGAAAGCAAAGGGCGGTAGAGTTCTTGAAAAAAGCCCTAACGGTTCTCGACAACAAAATTTCCAAAGACTGCTTCGACAAACAGGGCAACTTTTCCTTCGGTATAAAGGAGCACATTGAAATTGCTGGAGTGAAATACGACCCTGACATCGGCATCTTCGGCATGGACGTTTGCGTTTCCTTCAGCCGCCCGGGATACCGTGTGAAAAATCGGCGGATAAGGAGGATGAAAATTGGTGCCGAGCACACCTTGACACGTGAGGAAACGATGGTGTTCGCCAAAAACGTCTTAGGAGTTGAACTTGTTTAGCTGTGAGGGCGTCAACCGTGGGTAAACAGAAACCTAAAAAGGAAAGAAAATATGGTAAGGGAACTAGACGGTGCATTAGATGTGGCTCTTACGGTCCAGTGATTCGACGTTACAACTTATATTTGTGTCGACAGTGTTTTAGGGAAGTAGCCAAAAAACTCGGTTTCAAAAAGTATGAGTAACGAGAGGGAACTGAATGGACTCTTTGGCAAACGGCTTAACGTCAATCATGAACAACGAGATGCGAAACAAACACGAGTGTATAATCAGCCCAGCCTCTAAACTTTTGGGCAGAGTTTTGAGAGTTATGCAGTTGAACGGCTACATAGGAGAATTCGAATTTATAGACGACGGACGCTCAGGAAAGTTCAAAGTTCAACTCTTAGGAAGAATAAACAAATGCGGTGCAATCAGACCACGTTTTCCCGTTAGAGGAAACGAGATGGAGGAATGGGAGAAAAAGTTCCTTCCATCCAGAGATGTAGGCGTGTTAGTCGTCTCCTCACCTCACGGAGTGTCATCCCACAAAGAGGCTAAGGAAAAAGGCGTCGGTGGCAGATTACTCGCGTTCGTTTATTAGAAGGTGTTCCTAGTGCGCGCCGTAGAGATATCAAAAACAATTCAAGTTCCAGACGATGTAGAAATAACTCTGGATGGAAGGAAGGTCACGGTCAAAGGCGTTAAAGGAACACTAAGCCGAGATTTCTCTCACGCCCCGGTTTTAATGGAAAAAAATGGAGGAAGCATCCGCGTATGGGCTGAGTGGCCGCGTAAGAAAGAGGCAGCCCTCGTAGGCACAGTATATTCACACATCCGAAACATGATCACTGGGGTTAGAAAAGGATTTACGTACAAACTTAAAATAGTCTTCGCCCACTTCCCAATCTCTGTTAAGCTCAAAGACAAAACAGTCCTGATTGAAAATTTCACGGGTGAACGCAACCCGAGGAAAGCCAAAATAATGGGCGATACCGAGGTTAGGGTTCAAAGCGAAGACGTGATTGTTCAAGGCATAAATCTTGAAGACGTGAGCCAAACAGCGGCAAACGTCGAGCAGGCAACCAAGGTGAAAAAGAAGGACCCACGTGTTTTCTTAGACGGTGTCTACGTGTATGAACGCGGCGAGGGATAGAAGAATGAAACAGCAAAAGCAAGCGGCTGCCATGAAAAAAACCTTAGAACTGAGAAAGCGAGTCAAGGGTAAAAAACCGAAATTTGTAAGGCAGGAAAGCTGGAGGTACAAGCGGTTAAAGGAGAGCTGGCGTAGACCGAGAGGAATAGACAACAAAATGCGTAGAAAAATCAAGGGATGGCCTGCTACAGTGAACACCGGATACAGAGGACCGAAAGCTGCTAGAGGGCTTCACCCCTCGGGATACCGAGAAGTTTTAGTGCACAACACTGAAGAAATCAAAGGAATAAACCCGAAGACCCAAGCTATACGAATCGCACACACGGTCGGTGGAAGAAAAAGGGCTGAAATTCTCGTTACAGCGAGGAAAAAAGGAATACAAGTTCTCAATCTAGGAGAGATCAGAGAAAAAGCTGCAAAGAAACAAGCTGAAACCGAAGAGAAAGAAGAGGCAAAGACAGAAAAAACAGCAGAAAAACGGGAAGCAGAGGTTGAGGAAAAGAAGACGAAGAAACGCAAGAGGAGGACAAAAAGACGGTGACAGGTCTCAGAAGCCAAAGACGTCTGGCAGCGCAGATATTGAAGGTGGGTCAAAACCGCGTGTGGATAAACCCTGAAAGAATGGAAGATGTAGAAGCGGCAATAACCAGAGAGGAAATAAGAAAGCTGATCCATGAAGGCATCATCAAATCGCGCCCAGAGAAGGGCGTGAGCCGCGCCAGAGCCAGAATTCTGCATAAAAAGAAAAAGAAAGGACTAAGAAAGGGACCTGGCAGCAGAAGCGGAGCTGCGCACGCGAAAATCTCCAAAAAAGAAGCATGGATGACAAAGATTAGAGCATTAAGAAAGAAGCTTCGTAAACTGAAAACCCGCAAAACAATCACTGAGGATACGTACCGGAAGATGTACAGGATGGCGGGCAGTGGAAGATTCGATTCTGTGGCTCATTTAGAACGTCATCTAAAGGCTCACGGGTTATGGAGGAAAACTTGATGGCGACAGGGGCAAGCTACAGGGTTCCATTCCGAAGGAGAAGGGAAGGAAAAACAGATTACAAAGCAAGGAGAGCACTGCTGCTTTCCGGAAAGCCACGGTTGGTGGTTCGCGGCACGCTCAAGAATATGATTACACAAATAACCGTAGCCAAACCCCAAGGAGAAGAGGTTCTGGTCTCAGCTTGTAGCAGAGAGCTAATAAAGGCTTACGGGTGGAAAGCCCCGCGTGGAAACGTTCCAGCCGCCTATTTAACCGGACTTCTGTGCGGGTTAAAGGGTAAAGCCAAAGGCATAAAGGAAGCGGTTCTAGACATAGGGTTACACTCACCCTCCAAAGGAACAAGAGTCTTCGCAGCATTAAAAGGAGTGGTAGACGCCGGAGTAAACGTACCGCACAGCGAGGAAAAACTGCCGGATGAGAAGAGAATAGAGGGCACGCACATTGCACAACGCGCTAAAATTTCAGCTTCAAATCCCGAAGAATACCAGCGTATGTTCTCAAGTTACTTAGAACAAAAAATGCCTCCGGAAAGTCTTCCGGAACACTTTACAGAAGTGAGAGAGAACATAGTTTCAGCGTTTAAAGGCGGAGGAAAAAGCGTTGACGTATAGACGAAGAAAGACAGCAGAGCGTTTAGAGCAGTGGATTCCTCGAACCCGTCTTGGAAAAATGATCCAAGAGGGCAGAATAACATCCATCGAAGAAGTTTTCACGGAGGGCTTACCAATACGTGAACCCGAGATTGTTGACACTCTACTCCCAGACCTGCAAGAAGAGGTCATTAACATAAACCTCGTTCAAAAACAAACAGACGCCGGCGAGAGATCACGTTTCAAGGCAATAGTGGCTGTTGGAAACCGTGACGGCTACGTCGGCTTAGGATCTGGAAAAGCAAGGCAGGTGCGCACAGCGATAGAGAAGGCGGCTGTGGACTCCCGCTTGAAGATAGTACCGATCAGACGGGGGTGTGGAAGCTGGGAGTGCGGCTGCGGAAAACCTCACTCACTACCTTTTCAAGTTGAAGGCAAATGCAGTGGCGTAAGAATAGTTATCATCCCTGGACCGCGGGGTCTAGGTATCGTAGCGAGCGAAGTTGCAAGAGTGATTCTTGCACTTGCGGGTGTAAAAGACTGCTGGACCAGAAGCTTCGGTTCCACAAGAACCGTTCCTTCCTTCGCGTACGCCATTTTTGACGCCCTTAAGAAGACGTACAGCCTTATAACTCCAACAGACTGGGTGAGATAGATGGCTGAAGCGGCTGAAAAACGCAGATGCCTTGCGGCAGTTAGAATACGCGGGGTCATAAGGGCGCGGCGAAAAGCCAGAGAAACCCTTCAAATGCTTCGCTTGATAAGAACCAATCATGCAGTGTTAATCGACGATCGTTCGTCGTACATCGGCATGCTGAGACAAGCGCAGAGTTTCGTAACGTGGGGTGAAGCCTCGAAGGAAACGGTGGTCACTTTACTGCGGAAGAGAGGAAGACTTGCCGGTGACAAGAAATTAACAGATGAATATGCACAGAAAGCAGGCTACAAATCGTTAGAAGAGCTTGCAGAAGCAATACACAACTGTTCGGTAGAGTACTGGAAGCTGCCAGGTACAAGACCAGTTTTTAGACTCCACCCGCCGTCAAAGGGTTTTAAAGGAAAAACAAAAAAGGCTTACGGTGCGGGCGGCGAAACAGGATATCGTGGAGAAAAAATCAATGAACTTATACAGAGAATGACGTGAACTCCAAGTTTTGCCATTTTCATTTGCGATACGTTTTATAGTAACTTTCCTAATGCCATTGTATCCGAGGAGAAGGCAAGTTGAGTGTGAAGTGGCATAGACGTAAAAAGCGTTCAAGATGGTTCGATGGAAAATACAAGTTCTCCGATGAAACAGCAAATCACAAATTCGAAACCAAGAATGGATGGGTTAAAAGACAAGCACACGCTTACAAACACCGATCCCCAAAATCCCATAGAAAAAGAGGTGGCTGGAAGGAACCAGAACCACTGATTGACGTGCTTGAAGAAAAAGATGAAATAATAGTAGTCGCTGAGCTTGCAGGTTTTAAAAAGGAGAATATAAAAATCGATGCTGACGAACAAAAATTGGATCTATCCGCTGATGGGCTAGACAGAAAATACCGTAAAAGTTTAAATCTTCCCAAAAGAGTGATTCCAAACACTATACGTACAAGATACAAAAACGGCGTGTTTGAAGTACGATTAAAAAAGGCGCCTGAAGAAAAAACCATTGACAAGATAGTTGGTTAGGAGATGCCGCATAAGCTTCGAAAAACCAGAAAAAGACGCGGTTCCAGAACTCAAGGCTGGGGCAGAGTAGGTCAGCACAGAGCAGGAGGACAAAGAGGAGGACATGGGAAGGCAGGGTTCCATAAACATAAATGGACGTACGTGATAAAATACGAACCCGAATACTTCGGCAAAAGAGGGTTCCACTCGCCTAAGAGTTTTGGACGAAAAGCAAAAGCCATAAACGTTGGAGCACTCGACGAATTAGCCGAAAAAATCTCAACCGAGAAAAGAAAAGAAAAGTTCCTGATAGATTTGAAAAGCCTTGGCTACAGTAAACTTCTAGGCACAGGCAAGGTTACAAAACCATTAATTGTTAAGGTGACGTCATGCTCCAAATCCGCAGCCGAAAAAATAAAAGAAGCGGGCGGACAAATCTTGAATAAATCTGATGGATAAGTGAGGAGCGATTTAGCCTATGGCCGGTAGGTTCCTAAGCTTATTCAAGTCCGTTGCCAGGTTTCTTCCAGAAATCAAGCCTCCTGAACGCAGAGTTCGGTTCAACGAGAAGCTTTTCTGGACGGCGCTTGCACTCATTCTTTACTTGGTAATGTGTGAAATCGCTCTCTACGGCATCGAGAGTACGGCTTTGGGAGAGCTTGCCGCCCTCCGAATAATCTTCGCCTCCAGCCGCGGCAGCCTCATGGAACTTGGTATAGGTCCAATCGTTACGGCGGGCATAATATTACAGCTTCTAGCGGGTTCTGACATGATAGAATGCGACATGTCAAAGTCCGAAGACAGAGGTTTATTCACAACAGCCAGCAAAGCCTTTTCCATAATCCTAACAGGAGTTCAAGCGTCTGCTTACATAATCGGTGGAATGTACGGTAGCTTACCAGGTCCGACAGCCATAATTGTTTTCCT
>DAOVFC010000036.1 GCA_030668645.1 Candidatus Bathyarchaeota archaeon | reverse complement strand
AGGCAATCACTTTTAGATGATGCGGGATGCCTAACAGCTCCTTTACCTCTTCCTCTTCAAAAGCTCCTATCCAGCACGATCCAACTCCCTGAGCTGCCGCTGCTAACACCATGTTCTCCAAGGCTATTGCGACATCGACCGTGGACCACCTGTCGCTTTTCTCTCCGCAACCAGCTATCGTGAACGCCGAAGCCTCTATAAAACTCCGCCACATGCCCTTTGACAGTTCACGCTTGATCTTAGGATCGGTTATCGCGATGAAGTGCCAGGGTTGCGCGTTGTCTGCAGAGGGAGCCAGCCTCCCAGCCTCAAGAATGTTGTTTAAAACCTCGTCTGGAACCGGTTCACTCCTGTAACGCCTTATACTTCTTCTCCTGAAGATCACATCCAAAAGAGGCATTTTCAAACCATCCTTTGACATAATTTATTTCTAAAACCTTTAACTCTTTCCTGCGTCAGCTTTCAAATGCAATGAAACAGCCTATTTGCATGTAAGTTCCGTAAATGATTTATAACAATCATAACAAAAGTAACAAATGTCATGTATAGAAAGAATGTAAAATGGGAAGCTGCTTCTCAGCCGAATAATGCACCTAAACCTTCGAGCGCTGCTTCTTCTTTGGCTTTCTCCTCTTCTTCCTTCTTTTTCTTTTCTTCTTCTGGCTTGGCTTTTTCAGCTGGTGCTGCCGCTGCTGGCGCTGCTGGTGCAGCCATCATCGTTGGAGCGGATTTTATCGCTTCGTCAATGTCGACTTCTGCCAAGGAAGACACCAACGCTTTTATTCTTACGGCGTCCACGTTTAGGCCTGCCGCGGTTAGAACTTGCGTTAGGTTTTTTTCGTTGATCTCTTTTCCCGCCTTGTGGAGAAGCATCGCGGCGTAGACGTATTCCATACTTTTCACCTCTTCTTTCAGCTATTTTAACTTTTTTTCGGTTGCCTCAGAGGGCACAGCCTTTTCTTCTACAGTAGATGATCCACTACTTAAACTTAACATTTCGGTGTGTGCTTTTCTGATTAAATCCGCTATTGTTTCTGATGTTGGAATAGCTGTGTTTACTGCAAGCGTGTAGGCTTCTCGGTGGATGACCTGTATCAGCATCGACGCGTTCTCTCGGGTTGGGTACGCTGAGCTTAATGATATGGCGAACGCGTCCGCATGGGCTGTTTCAAGGTTCCGCCTAACCTCGTTGAGGTCTATTCTGAGGTGTTCTTCAGTGATTAGTAAGCCGTCGTCGTACGCAACCTTCATTGCTAATCCAGCTTCAACAGGTTTTATCCTAAGCTTCGACAGCACAACTGCGAGGCTTTCCGAGATAACCTCGCCTTTCTTGACAACTAACGTGTCTCTGTTTATCCACACGCTTCCAGATTCGATTCTTGTTGGCAAGCCGACGACGTTGAACTGGCTTATTATTGGACCCGGCGGCTGCCCGGTGTTTCCTGCGGGAACCACAACGTCGAACGCTGCCACATCGCCGGCTTTGGCTGTCGTTTGCACCTTGCCCTTCTCTAAGAACAGCGCCAGTTTGAACGGGTTTAAGTCGGTGAACAGGAAGAGGTTCGGTCCGGTCAGGTGTTCCTCAAGCTTTTTCAGCGACGATTTTTCTTTGCATCCCTCTATTGCTCTTTTCATCAGCGTGTTTTTTATGACTCGCATGTATACTTTGTCCGCTAGGTTCTTCTTGAACGCTTGCAGTTGCGGTGCCCTAACTTTTTGTAGACTCGCAATCCCCATCATCTTGTATTGTTTTAGCAGCTGCACTGTCTCTTCCACTTCGCTGATTTTCTGTTGCAGGACTTGTTGCGACGGCATCGCTTCTCCTCTTCTATGGTTTTATTTTTACAGGCTTGCCCATGGATGTTTTTACGTAGGTGCAGCTGACGTTTTTGATTCCTCTCTTAAGCTTTCCTTCTATAACCCTCAAGACTGCCTGTATGTTCTCGGTTATCTCCATTTCCTTCATGCTTTCTGTTCCGACACGGCATTGTATGACTGGCTGGTTACGCGTTCTCAAGGCGACCGTCCTGCGATATCCTTCGATTAGTTTTGCTATGTCCGCCCTAGGGGGAACCGGCACAGGCATTTTTCCCCTCGGACCCAACGCTGAGCCGAGGGTTTTACCGACAAGAGACATCAGGAGTGCCTCCACTATGAAAAAATCATATTCGTTAGCTAGTTTTCGAAGTTCTTTCTTTTTCCCAGCTAAACCTTTAAGCTCATCTCTTCCCATGACTAGGTCCGCCTTCGCCCTTCTCGCCTTCAAAGCTAACTCCCCTGAGGCGAAAACGCATATCTTGTTTGTTTTTCCAAGCAGTGAGTGCGGCAGCTCTATGCGTTCGCGGATTCTGCCTTCGGGTTTCTTCACGTCAATATCCTTAAGGTTTATGATCAGCTCTACCGATTGAGTAAAATTTCTCCCTTTTCCTTTTTCCTTTGCTTCTTTAACCGCATCAAGGATTGTTTTCTGGTCCAGCGGCATTGTAGAGCCTCGTGCCAATGAGGGTATAAAAAGCGATTATAAAAACATTCTCTTATGCTTCGCTCTTACTGAACGCCTCGTCATGTTCTCCTTCGTCGATTTCCTTCTGAACCTCGCGTGGATCTTTGCCCTCCACGGTGACGCCTGTGCTCACGCAGCTTCCCAAGACCTCTTTAACCGCGGCTTTCAGAGTTTTTGACAGAAGCTGCGAACGTTTAAGCTCGGCTATACGTATAAGTTGCTCCATGGAAAGGTTTCCAACCTTCTGCGTGTTAGGCGTTCCGGAACCTTTCTCGATTTTTAGTTCACTCACTATCAAAGCGGACGTTGTTGGGGTTCCAACGCTAACCTCAAACTCCTTAGTTTCAGGGTCAACGGAAACATTCACTGGAACCTTCATCCCAGCGTAGTCCTTCGTAAGCTCGTTGATCCTGTTCACAATCGCCAGCACGTTCACGCCGAGCGGCCCGAGCGCCGGACCTAGGGGCGGTCCAGCCGTGGCTCGTCCCCCGCTCACAAGCACATCCACAATCTTCTTCTCTGCCATCTTAAGTCCCTTCGCTTTTTGCTTTTTCCACCAACCTAACGTAATCTGAATGAACGGTGATCGGCAGCGTAAACGTGGCTTCCAGAAGCTCCAGAGTTACCTCTTCCTTAGCTTTATCAACCCGAGTTATTTTCGCGCGCATCCCCTTAAACGGACCGCCCGTAACTTCCACTATGTCGTCATCACTCAGTTCTTCGATCACCGGCTTCCTAATGATGAATCTTTCAATCTCTGAAAAACTGATAATGCCCGGAACCCTTGACCGCACATGCTTTATACCGGCTATTGCCTCTTCCACAAAGTGTGGACCGTTCGCTTCCATAAACACGTATCCCCTCAGGGTTTCAGGCACCAAGATAGTCTTTATCGGTATGTTATTCATCTTAGTTCTCGCCGCAACAAGCTTAGCAACGTTCTTCTCCTGTCCCGTCGTCGTCCTAACAGCAAAAACCATCGTCAGCCGCTTTCTCTCGTTTTTCTTCATAAGGCTTCTACCCTTTCAGGTTGCTGGTGCTCCGGGTTGCAAAACCGAAGACAACAATTTTATTATAAATCCGATCAACCCAACGGCGCCTATTCCTAAGAAGCAAATTTTTATCGATAGCCAAAGCTCACTTTTCCCCGGCTTCATAGCCAGCCTCAACGTCCTCGCACATTGGGATAGGAACGAACGAAAGCCCATGGTTCACGCACACCCACATTCGATTTAATAAACATTATTCTCCCGAGTTATCCAGCTTGTAGATAAATGAAACGTTTCTCTATTAACTTTTCCCTTCAACAACTTATCAGCCGAGAACTCTACGCTTTCACCGTCAAACTTTCTTCATGGATAGGCCAATCTCGTTGAGCATCGCAATCAGCTTTGGCTTGTGCTCGCCCTTTATTCCCTTCCAATCCAAAACAGCAAATTCAACTTCCTCCAAGGTTCTTTCTACACACTGCTTAAGAATTCCTGTGTCCACGCTTGAGATAGCATACTTCGGAATCATGTGACCGAAAGCTGTTTCACCTTCCAACGCCATCCGAGTGAACTTCCTGTTGTAATGAGGGCCGCCTATTCCAAGCACCGCCGCGGTTTGGGGTCGCGGAAATTTTGAGATCGCCTCCATCGTTGCGCAGGCAACCGCTTCGGCGGCTTTTGGATCCCTCCACTGTTTAAGTGAGCTTCCCAGCTCGGTGAACATCGTAGGAACGTTCAATGAAGGCCCGTGGTGAGTGGCTTCATATGAAACCTCATAGTCAAGATTCATCTCTTCCTTGAGCCGTATCATAGCCTTCAAAGCGTCTCTCATAGCGTTCGCAGGCGAAACCGAAACCGTCCTTGGAATTCCGCCCATCTTTGCCTCGGTTAGATTGCCGGGAGTGTGAACCGACAACGTCGGAGTTCCGCTTACGCTGCTGTGTCTTGAAATGAAAACGATCAGTTCGGGTGCGAACAGATCTGTTAGGTATTGTGCATAAATTGATTCCTCGGTCAAAGTTATGAGCTTAACCTCCCGCGCAGCAACTTCAGCGGTGTAAACCGGGGTTTCCTGAAAACTTTCAACGGTTTTTTCGAATTCGTAATGACTTAAGATTTGTTTGGCGATGTTCGCGCTTGCGACATCCTTGCTTGAAGCAACGACCAAAATCATAAGGTTAGCTTCCTTAGCAAGTTGACGTTAATTCGGCGAAATAAGAGTTTCCACAAAGCTTATAACAATTGGAATTGCTGGAATTAGCAAATCTGAGGGAGAAGAATGCATTTAATCGATTTCAAAAATTTGTCGAGTCAGCAGCTTATGGAAATAATCGATAAGGCAATTGAAGTTAAACGTAATCCGGAAAAATATCGGATTGCTTTGGATAGTGAATCCTTGGCTATGATTTTCCAGAAAACCTCAACGAGGACCAGGGTTTCCTTCGAAGTGGCTATGACTCAGCTCGGTGGACACGCCCTCTACATAGATTGGAGAACAACGAACTTTGCTATAGCAGACATCTATGACGAGACGCAGTATTTGTCCCGCAACGTTGACGGAATAATGGCGAGATTAAAGAGAAACGCTGATTTGCAGGTGATGGCTGAGGCTTCCCGTGTTCCAGTGATCAACGGATGTGACGAAAAATATCATCCGACCCAGGCGATAGCGGATTTAATGACTATGAAGGAGAAGAAAGGCACACTAGAAGGTGTAAAGCTTGTTTATATTGGCATTCACAACAACGTCTGCAACTCACTCATCGAGGGATGCACAAAGGTCGGAGCCAGAATCACCACGGTAGCGCCTATATTCAACGAACCCTCAAGAGACGAGGAACTCTTGGAAAACGCAAGAAGAACAGGCTTGTACGAAACCACCCTAGACGTCAAGCAAGCCGTGAAGGACGCGGACTTCGTTTATACAGACACCTGGATTGATATGGAATTCTTCTCAGACCCGAAGTATGCCGAGAAAAAGGAGAAGCGAATGAAGCTTATGATTCCCTACCAAATAAACAAGGAACAATTGAAGGAGAGCGACGCCTACATAATGCACGATATGCCTATTCATAGAGGCTACGAAATAAGCCAAGACATAATCGAAAGCCCAAAATCAATAATATACGAACAAAGCGAAAACAGACTGTACTCGGCTAAGGCAATACTGCTTAAACTGCTAGAAAAATGTTAAGATAATGCTGTCTCTGATGAAACCCACTTTGTCGGTCAAAGTAAACGTCCTCTTGAGGCGCGAGGTCACTCCCAAACCAAGGGCAAGTTGCTGCCGTAGGGTGTGCCCTTCGGCAAAAGCACATCCACTAATCGGATGTTGTTCAGATCTTGCGCGCTTGCTCTACTGCTATTAATTGTGGCCTCTTTTTTCTGTACAAGTTCGTATATATTCTTGTATCCAGTGACAAGCGGATTTAATGAACACAATGGTGTTTCTACCGTACAGTCCGCTTTTTCTTCATCGGTTGAAACTGTGATTCCTCCACTGTTAACCAGGAGCTTTATCGTTTCTTTCTCCGTTTTTATGGCTAGTGACAACGTTTTATTGTAGAACTCTGAATGATTTAGTCGGCTTTCAAGTTCCTTCTTCATTTTACCGAATAACGTCGTCATGTTCAGGATTCGTGCAAAGCCAGCACCACTGGCCATTGTTATTCTAAGTTCCGCATTTTGCCAGTATGCGAACTGTGCAAATGGATGTTGCG
>DAOVFC010000047.1 GCA_030668645.1 Candidatus Bathyarchaeota archaeon | reverse complement strand
ATGGCTAAGCGTTCCTTCATTTCGTCAAAGGCGTTTTTAATGAACAATGGGATATGCCTTTTTTTGCCAGTTAACCCCTTGACATCGACGCTTCCGTCTTCCAAGACTCCGAGGTAATTCTTTTTCCGCGAGCTGAAAACTGCGTACCTGTAGACCTTGTCCACGTCTAACCCCATCTTGAGCTCCTTTTCCGTCCAGTTCGCGAGTTCTTCAATCTGTTCTTCAGACGGATTCTTCAGGAAAACGCTGTCCGTATCGCCATAAAGTACCTGGATGCCTAATTCTCTAGCCTTGTTTATGATCTTGGTTATCAAATGTCTCCCAACGGCTGCGGTGGCTTCAGCCACCGGAGGACAGTAGAGGTCGAAGCTTTCAGCCCCGAAGGTGCCGTAGCTCGCGTTTAATATCACTTTGAGTGCTCCTTGGATGAGCCTGTACCAGTTTCTCAAACCTTCTGGCAACGACTCGTCCTTTGATTTGGGCTTGTACCAGTGTACACGCAGATCCCTTAGTGAGCCTATCAGAAGGCTTTCTAGTGCACGTTTTTTCTTGCAGGCCCAATGCGTTGTGCCTGGGATTGTGTTGTCTTTGCATTCTGGGTGTAGACATCGGATGGATTGGTAGCCTAAATTCCAGACTTTTATTATTGACGGGTACAGGCTTGGAAAGTCCATGACTGCGACATTGAAGTGGATGCCTGGAACTGGTTCGACAACGATTGCGCCCTTGTACTTTTTTCCTTTGATTATGGCCACCGTTGATGTTTTTCCTTTTCTGGCTAGGATGTCTTCGGTGTTTGGAATAAGCATGTTTCTTCTGCGGTGCTCGTGGTGCATGAAATTCCTTATCCAACGTGACACTCCTTGGCGGCTTACGTCTTCCATGGGCATACTACTGATTCTAGCCAAAACGAGCATAAGCTTCATAACCGAGTCGTCTTCAAAGCTTGTGAGCTTAAATGTGATTTCAGAGTCTCTTAAACAGTATTTCGCGAGTTCCGTGTACGTTAATTCGCCTATGCCCTTTTCAAGCTTGATCTTTTCCATCCCGATTAACGCTTTGCCAACATCGTTAAGCGCAACATCTCGATATCTGTTGTTAAAGGCGTATATTTGGATGGCGCGGTTGAAGAAAAACTTGTACAGATCAATATGCACACCGTATTTCAACAGACAAACGCGTCTACCTATTCCTACGGGAATTTCATCGCTTCTGAAGCCGAAGTTCTGTGCTCTGCGGGCTAGATAACGCAGGTCAAAATCGTCGCCGTTAAAGGTGATGACAAAGGGATACTCCCACAAAGCGTCGAAAACAGCTCTTATAAGCTTCTCTTCGGAATCGAAATATTCGAGGGTTACGTCGGCTGGCAAACGTTCAGTTCCTTCGCGAACTCCTTTCCGTTTCAAGAGCAAAACTCTCTCTTGTCCATCTGAACTATACAGTGAAACACAAACGACTTGGTAAGCGGCTTCACGTGGATCAGGCATCCTCGTTGGGATGGGTGAGTAAACCTCTATGTCTAGGGCCACGCGGCGGAACCTTGGAGCCGGATACTCTAGAAGCCTAGCCCACCTCTCAATGAACTGCTGCTCCTCAGCGGTTTCACCCTTAAAGGTTTCACGTATCTTCTCAACCATCTTCTCAAATTTGTCCAAGCTTTCGGGAACTAGAGCGCCTTTCTTAACCTTGTAAATCATGCCAGGCCAAAGGTCTCTGTCATAGATGTAAGACTGATAATACTTTATTTTGGACTCCCAAACCCTGATTTCCTCTGGGGAAATCGAAGTTTCTGCGATCTTTGGAAAGTCTTCTGGGATTACATCTCTTATACATCCTCTTGGGCGTCCGCCGATGGCTAACGGGTCCTTCGCCACAATTTTTGTTATCTTGACATTTCTGTCCAGTAGAGGGTCGAATTTTTCTACCATTTCGAGGCAGTCAAAACCTGGATGCTTAATTAGGCGGTCGATTTTCTCCAGTTCGTATCGTGAAAGATTGGTTAGGCAGTATGGCTTATGTCCAGTGTTGTCATACCAGAAATAGATTTGCCCCGAAGTTGGTTCATAAAGCTTGATCAAGGCTTTTCGAGTTTTCCCGTCGTATGTAGCTGAAACAAAATAGGAAGGCGGCAGGTTTTCAGGCGCAACCGGTGGAAAGGCACATTGTTTTCTTTCCTTTTTTGTGGCTTCCATGAATGGTAAGGCTTCTACTTCTCTTTCCTTTGGAGGAGGCTTGCCCTTCGCGTGGTAGAACTCGTCTATGTGCCGTTGCGCCATCTTTATCTCTTAATCCGTTAGTTATATGAGAGATAAGCTAAAATCTCTTACTAACAATGGTTGTCAACGTTTTAAAACTGTTCGGTTAAGCGTTAATCGAAGTGGAATGGATTGCTGAAGGAAGCTTGGATGCTTGCGATTGAAACCCTAAGCTGGATGGAGATGCGAAAGCTTAGTGAACGCCTAGCCTTGGCGAAAACCATCAAGCAACTAAGAATACGTAATCCTGACGCTGTTAGGCTTGCTCATAGACTTGTCTGTGAAACCGTTAGAAGACGAAACTTCATAGACAAATTCGCTAACAACGCTTTAAAACCAGAGGCAATCAGCGAATTCCAACTGGGCGTCCAAGCATTTCTAAGGCTCTACGTTTATCAGACAAGAATAGTCAAAAACTGGTCTAAAATCAACGTTGAGGAAGCTGAGAACATTGCTAAGCTTGCTCGCTCCATACTCGGATGGAGAACACTTCGAAAAGTTGAGCATGTGCTAGGCTTGTTGTTGACACAAAAACAAGCTTCAATTCTAGAAGGCGTAAGCGACGAAGAGAAATTTGGTCTTCTTACTTTTCATCCAACATGGTTCGTGCGGTACTGCTCCAGGCTTCTGGGCAGAAAGGAAGCCATAGCGTTGTTGGAGGCAAACATGAATTCGCCGCCTACCTACATAAGGCTGAACACGCTTAAGGCGTCTGAAAACGAAGTCCTTGAAAAACTTGTGGAAGGTGGAATTAAAACTGAGAAGGTTGAAGGGTTAGAGCATGCGTACGAGGTCAGAAGTGCAAAGCAGCCTCTTGCCAGAACAATGAGCTTCAGAGAAGGGTTATTCTACATTCAGGATAAAGCCAGCTGTTTCGCAGCCGAAGCGGCGAATCCGAAACCGGAGATAACTGTCTTAGACGTTTGCGCCGCACCTGGAGCAAAAACCACTTACTTAGCCCAACTTATGCGAAACAGGGGCAGAATCTATTCCGTGGATTATTCGAGGCGGAGGATGAACGTTTGGAGAGGCGAAACTGCGCGCATGGGAGTAGACAACGCGATACCAATCATCGCCGACGCCTGTAATCCGTTGCCGATTCGAACGGAAGCAGATGTTGTAATCTTAGATCCACCGTGTACAAGCACCGGCGCGTTCGGGAAGCTGCCGTCGGCAAAATGGAGACTTACACGTCGTTCGGTTGATAAGATGGCTGAGATTCAATGGAAGATGCTAAACAGCTGCGCGGAAAACGTGAAACCCGGAGGAGCCCTGATCTATTCCACGTGCAGCGTAACCGTGGAAGAGAACGAGATGTTAATTGAACGCTTTCTGAAGTGGCATCCAGGTTATTCTTTAGCTGAGATAACGCCGAAGATGGGTTTGCCGGGCTTGAGGGGACTGGAAAAATGTCTAAGACTTTATCCGCATATTCACCAGTGCAACGGATTCTTTATAGCAAAACTGTCAAAGAAATAAGGTCTAAAGTGGAAATTTCTGCTGAACAATCGTGACACAAAACTAGATCGTACCGTCCTCGGCTACTTAAGCTTCCGTGATTTTTCTATTTGACAGAGCATTTCAAAAGTTATTTTTGCGGCTTGGATTGCTGACACTCCTTCGTCGTAGTGTGGTGCAACTTCAACAACGTCAAAGCCTATCACGCGTTTGTCGCATACGCTGCATAAGATGTCAAGTAATACGTGTGGCTCAAGTCCTTCGGGTTCTGGGTTCTGCACCGCTGGGGCGTACGCTGGGTCGAGAACGTCCATGTCTACGGATAAGTAGATGTTTTTGTACCTTGCGAGTTTCTCCTTTAGCTGTTCTGCAAGAGGTCCAGCTCCTTCGCTTCTAATCTGCCGTGTGGTTAAGAATTCTATTCCAGCCTCTTCTGCATAAGCCAGTTCTTCTCTGCAGACCGCTCTGGTGCCGACTGCGATGGTTTTCGCAGGTTTTACTTCCTCGTTTATTCTGCGCATGAAGGTTGTGTGTGAAAGTTTAACTTCCATGAACTCGTCTCGCAGGTCGAGGTGCGCGTCAAAACTAACTACTGCTGTTTTTGAGGCTTTGTCTCCTAAACCTTTTAGGATGCCTAAGGTGATTGTGTGTTCCCCACCAATGGTTACTGGTGTTTTTCCCACTTCTATAAGATCTTTGATGACAAGCTCCAGTCTCTCCAATGTTTTTTTTGTGTCGATGGAGATGTCTAAATCGCCCAAATCATGCAGTTGCAAATCTTCCATGTCTGTGCCTGTGCGGAAACTGTAGGTTTCTATGTTCAGGGATGCCTGTCGAATGGCGTTTGGTCCGAACCTCGCTCCAGCCCTGTACGTGCTTGTAACATCAAAAGGAACGCCCAAAATTACGTAGTCTGCTTTTTCAAGGGGTTTTTGAAAACCGCTGAAAACATTGGACTGTGATACAAAAAGTTCATGATAACTCATTTTATGCTCTTCCTGTCTTTTAGTTTGCTATTTTGCTAGTAAGTTCTAAACCTTTTCGCTTGCTTTAAATGGCTAATCTAAAACGGCGGGTCCTCTACTGATTCTGTAAAGGTATAGACTGATGCCGAGAGTGAAGGATAAGCCGCAAAATCCATAGACAGCCGTGTATGCAACATGCGCAGATGCTACACCGACAAACGGGTTACCTTGTAAAGGATAGAGCGGGTTCATTTCACGGTAAAGAAGGGAATCCAGAAACACATGGGAATAAGCACCAATAAG
>DAOVFC010000045.1 GCA_030668645.1 Candidatus Bathyarchaeota archaeon | reverse complement strand
TGTGAACGCTGGTTTTGGCGGGGAGAGACTCAAACCGGGCGTTATTCAGAAATGGAAATCTGAATACCCTTCCTTTAGCGAAGAGTGGGTTCACGTGGCTGAGTTAAACGGCAAGATAGTTTCGGTTGTGGTTTCTAAACCGGACATTAAGTATAACACGTTTTTCGATGGCAGGCGAGGCTACCTCGGTCCAGCGGTTACTCTTCCTGAACATCGTGGCAGGAATCTTGCTTCCGCGCTCACCTGCCGAGCCATGAACTTTCTCTTTGAGAGGGGAATGGATTCTGCGGCGTTGTACACCGGGGAGCGGAATGTTGCTTCCGTGACTTTATTGAAAAAACTCGGGTTTGAAATAGGGCATCGATGGAGGTTTATGCGCAAGCATTTTGATGCCAAAAACAAGACAGGTCCAAGCCCAAAACGTGCGTAGTTTTCTGGAGCGTTACTGTTAAGCGTATTTGCAGTCGGTCAAAAAGGAAATTTTAACTTTGGTCAGTGAACTTGAGTCTGAGCTCAGGACTGTTTTACGTATCAGGAACCTGTAAACTTCCAATTAGCGAAGACTTTTAAAAAGTGAGAAGGAGCGTTTAGAGTTTCTTTTCCGCTTCTAACTCCATTACTCTTGTTTCGATGAATTCTGCTACCTTTTCTTGGCTGTATTTTTTGGCTTCCTCCTGTTCCTTCAGCTGCTCCTTGATTGTTTCGAGAACCTTTTCCATGTCAAAGGGTTTCACTATGTAGACGTCTGCGCCTTTGTTTACGGCTTCTACTGCGTTCTGAAGCGTTGGATAGCCCGTGATGATTACTTTTCTCATTTTGGGCGTTGTGTCGCTCATTTTTGTTAAGAGCTCTATTCCTTCCATGTCCGGAAGTCTGATGTCGATTAAGGCTAGGTTGTAGATTTTCCTTTTCGTTTTCTGTATTGCTTTTTTGGCGGTGTCCACTGATTCAACGGTGTATCCTTCGTCTTCAAGTATGGCTTTTAGGACTTCTCTTATGCTTTCGTCGTCGTCGACAACAAGGATTCTGGCATGTTCACCCATACTTTTTCACCTCCTTCTATTTTCGGTTCGATCGGAATGGTTACGGTGAGGGTTGTTCCTTTTCCAAGAATGCTTTTCACGGATATTTTTCCTCCGTGAGCTTCTATCAAGCGTTTGCAGATCGGTAAGCCAAGTCCGATTCCCTTTGCTTTGGTTGTGAAGAGAAGCGTCCAAAGTTTCTTCATAGCCTCGTTTGACATGCCTGTTCCGGTATCCGAGAAAACTATTTCTAGGTTGTCGTTTGATCTTTTGCTTTTTATCGTCAGTGTACCGCCTTTGGGCATGGCATCGACCGCGTTTTTGATTATGTTGACGAACACCCTTTTCAGTTTGTGAGCGTCAACTTTTATTTCAGACTCGTTTTCGGTTAAGTCCACTATCCGAATATTCTTTGGAATCTTGACCAGAGACAACGCATCCCTTATTATTGATTTTGGATCGCCCTTAGTCAGCTCCAAACGTATTTCTCTTGAGTAATCCAAGAGGTCGTTTATGATGTTGTTTGAGTACTCCACGTTCTTTTCTATGAACTTCAGCATTTCCTTTGTCTTGTCGTCCGTCTCTAAGCTTAACCGCCTTTTCAGGTAGTACGCAGCGCCAGCGATTCCTGTCAAGGGATTACGCAGATCATGTCCTATCATGCTGGCTAATTCGCCTATAACCGCTAGTCTCTGGGCTTTAAGCAGCCGTTCCTGAGACCTCTTAAGCTCCCTAGTTCTTTCCTCCACCTTCAACTCAAGCCGATCCGCGTATGTTTCCAGCTGTTTTCTAGCCACCTTCAGGTGGTTGATGAGTTGGGCGTTTTCGATGGTTATCGCAGCCTGATGCAGGAACAGTTCCAAAGAGGTGAGAGACCCTTTAGTTGGCTTTCGACCGTCTACCGGATCATCCATGCTTAAGATGCCGACGATCTTTCCCTCAGGTGTGCGTAGGGGAGCATAGATCATGTCTTGAGGATGCCAGTCAACCATCTCTTCCGTAGGAATCCTGCTCGGAACCCCTGCGTATGTAACCGCTTTCTCAGGAGAAACGCCAGCTGGGACGCCGTGAACATTTTCTCGGATCCATGGATCACTCCAAGGCAGATAATAAAACTCGCCTATCTTGAACCGTCTATATTTTGGACCGAGGCGTTCACGCCAGACGTGTCCAGGCGACTTTCTCTCCCATAGAAGTTTAGCTTCTTCTTTTGTGAGACCTGCGGTGACGAGGTCCGTTATCTCTAGGTTCTTGTCTCTGAGGGAGATTACGACCCTTCTCCAGCCGAAGTTTCTAATGGCCTTTGCAACTACTTTAAGTCTTTGATGCATGTCTTTTATGCTCATAATTTCCGTGGAATTCTTCATCAGATTTGCTGTTCTCTTAGAGATTTTTACAAGCTGTTCATGTTTTTTCAGGTCGCTTATGGCAATGGCAGCGTGGGATGCCAATATTTCAAGCAGTTTCTTGTCCTCTTCTTTGAAGGCTGCAAGCCTTTTGCTTTCAACATTTAAGACTCCTAAAACCTCATCCTTTATTTTGATAGGCACTGCAAGCTCGGAAAGCATGCCGAATCCACCTTCAACGTATATCTTCTCCTTTCTAAGGTTTGGAATCAAAACAGGTTTACCCGTTATTACCGCCTTAACGGTTACGCCTTTTTCTCCGTCTAGGGGCAGAATGACAGCGAATCCCCTTGAATATCCACGCTGCGCCACTAGACGAAGCAATTTGCCATCAACCAGAAGAAGAGAGGCGTACTCGAACCCTAAAGTTTTCTCCATGGCATTCAATGTCAGTGTGTGAATCTTTTTAATGCTGTCTGCCATGTTTAGGCTCTGAGCGTACATGTGTAGTGCGGAAAGCCTTTCCTCAAAATGTTTCGTTTCCTCTTCCATCTTCTTGCGTTCTGTGATGTCGCGGAATATTCCTTGAAGCATTTTTTTGCCCCTAAGCTCAAAGACACTGGCTTTGATTGCGACCTCTTTGGTTTCTCCCTTTTTGGTGATAACCTGCGTCTCCAGAACCTGCCCTTCTTTCTCTTTGAGATGCCGCTTGAAAGTTCTGCTGAATCCTCCTTCGACTTGCTCCGGAGGATGGAGAATCCGCTGGTGTTTACCAACTAGTTCTGATTTCTTCCTGCCCACCAATTCTGATGCCGCACGGTTACAGTCAATTATCATACCTGTTTCGGCGTCGGCTAGAAAAATAGCGTCCAGTGTCTCCTCAAATTGCTTTCTATACTTTTCTTCAGATTCCCTAAGTGCCTCTTCCATCTTTTTGCGTTCGGTGATGTCAAGCAGTTGAGCTACAGTTTTCACTCTGCCTTGGATGTCTCGAATAACTGTGGTGTCTACGCGAGAACGCCCTTCCTTCTTCTTCACTTTGTCAGATATCCCCCATAGTGTTTAGATGCTTCTTCGCGTCGTCTACGTAATTCAGAAAGTTCCACGTCTCTTCCTCTTCAAACTCAAGACCTAGGTTTTCGTAGAGACGTTTCACTACGAGCTTTTCAAGGTAAGAAGCTCCGGGTCCGAAGATTCCTTCCAGAGCCTTTGCGAATTCGGTTAAGTTTGTTGGAATCTTAGTTTTCCTTATCTTGAATGAGTTTTCAAGATGAAAAAAAATGGCTTGCTTTGGCGAATCCCCGAGAGAGGATAGTGCCTCTTCAACGGCTACCAGAAGAATCTTTTCGAAGCTTGTTGGAGGCAAACGAAACCCTCGGAGACGCAATTATTTTCTCTATAGTATCTTATATATTAAGATACCTTTTACGTTTAAAACAAAACCTTAGAACCTTCATAAATCCCTTGTGAACTCTGAATATGTATTATCAAAGGCTAAACACGCTTAGGTTTTCAATTAGGCTTCCCTTTCACAAAGCTACGCTTGGCAGCTACAACGTATTCAGCGAACACAAGTTCTTTATTTTCATCCCACTCAAGCGGCTGCCCAACCCTTTCATACAACCTTTTCATGACCATAATCTCTATGAATCTGGCTCCCAAACCAAAAATTTCTTCGAGTCCTTCCGCAAACTCTTCAACGCGATGGGGAATGTCGCTTTTTCTTATTTTAAACTTCCTTTCAAGGTGGAAGTAAATCGACTGCTTGGCGGATTCTCCGAGCGAAGCTAAAGCTTCATCCAAGGCTTCGAGAAAAAGCTTGTCGAAGGTTTTTCTGCCCATGTGAGTTCCTCTAAGCGCCACAAGTTGAAAAGCTTTACGCAGATTTGTAAATTTCTTATGAAATCCGAATCAGACAAAACATGTTGTTTCCTAAATTTTTCCGTGATCAGGTTTATGCTCTTGGCGTATTCCATGAACGCTATCCTCAGGGTTTCGCTCTCCGACTGCCAAGTCTCTGGGCTATTCTGTCGAGGATTTCCTTTTGTCCCTTGCTCAACCAAACCTTGACGATATATCTTGGCAATCAGGGCACCTTCCGAGGAGCCTTAGAAGGTCCAACTCGTTTTTTCTATTTCTTCCCATATTAACTTGGTGTTAGTTGTGTAACGCCGGTGTAAGCTCTGCCCTGGGATGAAACCGACAGATACATTCGCAGCGGGCACCGCAGCCCCGAAGAGTTCGAGTCGGACAGCCTACGCACCGTTGTTCTGAGCGAAGAGGAGGAAATTAAAGCCGTCATTGGCAAGCCTAAGGGTGAAGACAAGATGCATGTGCAGAGTTATCTCTTTGATAAAGGTAAGAGATGGGCTTTTGAGAAGGCTGAGGCTTTAACAGGCTCAATAGTATTGAGCATTTAAATAGTGGATTGCGCAAGGTCAAAAGAAGACCTTGTCTATACAGTAAGTTGAGTGTAGGATTTGTTGGGATGATTTATGAGGAAAAGCTTGATTCTCTTAGGTCTAGTCCTTTTAATCGTCGGTGTAGTTTTGGGTTTTTACGGTTCTCAGAGGAACTGCCTAATAGGCTTCATTACAAGGGGTTACATGAGTTTCTGGACAGCTATAGAAATTCTAAGCGGGCTCATAGCATTAGCTGGCATTGTAATTACCCTAATC
>DAOVFC010000055.1 GCA_030668645.1 Candidatus Bathyarchaeota archaeon | reverse complement strand
TATTATCGCCTTTGTTACCGGACTACTCTTGACATTGGCAGGAATTGCCAGACTTGTGTTCGTAGCAGAATTCTGGCGGGCAATAGTGGAATAATGGAGAAAACGAAAAAAAAGAGAACTGAAACGCACAGTCGCGCGCGTTCATGCTCGTTGACCGCTAGTTGGGTTTTCCGTGAGTCTTATCATTGTCTTTGTGGTAGTTCTAGAGTTGTATATTTATATACTTGTATGCTGATATATTGTTATGGTAAATCGCTTGAGCGAAGCTACAACGGTGAGGGTTTCAAGAAACACCTTAGAGATGTTGGAACGCTTACGCAAGAAGTTTAAGGTTGGAAGCCTCGATGAAGCCATACAAGCTCTTATCAGACAGCGACGTAGAATGGTAGTCAACAGAGCCTTCGGCGTCGACAAGAACCGCATAAGACCGTTCACCGAGGAGGACCGCGGTGAAGATCGTAATTGACGCTTACGCGTGGATTGAGATTTTCATAGGAAGCGATAAGGGAAAGAAAGCGAAGGAAATTCTTGAGAAGGCCAGCGAAACATACACGCCAGACACCGTGCTTGCGGAGGTTGCCCGCAAGTATCTAGGAGAAGGAGTGGAGCAGCAAACAATCCTTGACAGGCTAAAAACTATTGCTGAAGCCTCGGATGTGGTCTGGATAAGCGTTGAAACCTCCTTGGAAGCCGCAAAATGTTACATGAAACTTGAAAAGGAGGCTAAAAGGTCGAGGCTCAGGTCTCCGAGTCTCTTTGACGCCATAGTACTCGCCACAGCCAAGCTTCTGGAGGCAAAAGTGGTGACAGGCGACGAACACTTCAAAAATCTGCCCGAAACCTTATGGATAGAATAACCTGTAATCGTCAAAGGAGTTCTCCCCTCTTGTACGACGCCATCAAGAGGCACTTAGCCGTAGAGAAGCTTGTAACTCGTGAAGGCTCAGAAGGACAGGAGCGAAAGTATTATCGGTTCAGACCGGCGAGGTGGTACGGTGGAATCGTGACAGCCGACTGCGTTGGATGCGGTCTCCTGTGCAGGTTTTGCTGGGTCTCCGACGCTGTGATGGCTAGACCTGCTGAAGTCGGCAGATTCCACACTTCAAGACATGTTGCCAACACCTTAACCGCGTTGGCTAAGAAATTCAGCTTCAACCAGCTACGGGTTAGCGGTGGAGAACCAACAATAGGCAAGGCTCACATGCTCATGCTCTTGGACGAGTTGAAGGGCAAAGGCTACCGCTTCATCCTTGAAACCAACGGCATACCCATAGCCCACAACGAAAGTTACGCAAAAAAACTCTCCAACTACCCCTTCGTCCACGTGAGAGTCTCCCTTAAAGGCTGCAACGAAGAGGAGTTCGCCGCCCTAACAGGAGCCAAGCCAGAAGACTTCAAGCTTCAGTTAAAATCCCTCCAGAAACTGGTTGAAGCCAACGTAAGCTGTCACCCATCAATCATGGCGTCCTTCTCACCGAAGAAAAATCTTGAAGCGCTCATGGAAAGAATAAGGCTGATAAGCCCAGAATTAGCCAGAACAGCTGAAATCGAAGAACTGATATTGTACCCACATGTGGTGAAACGAATCAAGAAACACGGATTAGAATACCATGGCGCCCACAGCCCCTAAAAAGTTTTGATAACTGTTCCTCGCATTTTCCTAAGCTTGTCTCATTTGATTATATACTAAAATTTATGGATGTGTGGAACCAGCTGTTCTGCGTTTTCGAACCTTTCAGAGAGCTCAACATTCAAGTAAGCGCCGCAGTTGTTAAAGTATGGCGGGCCCTTCCGTGAAAACAGGGTTAGAACTCTGCCTCTATGGTTGATTTTGAATCCGTTTTCACAAGGCTCGTGTCCCCTTACAAGAATCTTAACGTTAAAATTCTTCAACACCCTTTCCGTTATATCTTCGCCGAAGAGTTTCCCCGCGCCTCTCGGTGATGCATATAATCCCCTAATCATCTCGTTAGGGTCACTCCAAAGCATTTCTTCAAGAAAGCCTTGCTTAGGATGTCTGATGTGGGCGTAGGCTAAATCCTCTATGGTGTGAGCTTGCGCTGGTAAGCCTCCGTGAATCATCAAGTAACGTTCCTCCACAATCACCGCACTGTATAAATGTTCAAACAACTCGCGAATTTTCAAGTATGCAGCCACTCCTTTCTCGCCGAATCTAACTCGAAACTGCGTCGGCAGGTCGTGCGGATAGGCAAGCAGGTCTTCCGGTCCTTCATGATTCCCACGCATCAAAACAACCTTGTGTGGAAAAAGAAGTTTCAACTTTAAAACGATATAGTAAACTTCCGCCGAGTAGGCGCCACGGTCGCCGTAGTCTCCAAGGAAGACTAGGGTAACACCATCTTTCTGGTTCGCTCTTCGTAGAAAGTTGCTCTCTTCTAAAATTCGAACCATGCTTTCCATGTCTCCGTGCAAATCGCCGATTACAACAGCTTCACCTAACGGTTTGACCTTGACAAGCCTGCCAATCACACTGAAGTTTCCGACTTCTCCTTTTTCGCTTGCGATTAACTGCCTAGCTTTTTCAGCCAGTTGAATGAATTCGTCGCCTTGTATCTCTGATGCTTCCCGAGTGATTTGTGAAAGATTTGTCTGCACTTTTCACCCTAGCTTTTACTCTATCTTAACACTCTTACGTGTGAAGTCCAGAATGTTCTTTTGGATTTCTTTTCTATGATTTCGAATGTTCTCCCGCGTTTCTTTAAGGGTTCTGCCTATGGCGTTTTCCCTTGACTCAACAAGCTCCTTTCTTCTTTCTAAACCCTTTAGTTCCTCCTGAAGTCTTATCAAGGCTTCCTCTGTTTCCCTTATTTCTGTGGAAGTTGAGAGCTTTCTCTTCCGCACCAACGTGTTCTTGCACGTTTGATGGAGAGCGTTCAAAGAATTCTTGTTAAGGATTTCGTTTATGTCCCGCTCTGCCTTTCGCTTTCTATCCGCTTTCAGTTTAAGCTTTCCCTCAGACATCGCACGGTCTAATTTTCGGAGAATGCGCCTTAACAATGGGTAACCCGTTTCTTCTGTTGCAAGAGCCTCGAAGGGCGTTTCAGAGTATTTGTTGAGTCTTTCCAGTTCTTCTGGTGTCAAGCCGCTTCCTCCACCACGGGTTGCCAGCGACCGAAGCTTTATGAAGGGTTTTCGAAGACGCCGTAGGCTGTGCTTCACTTTAGCGCTCAACTCCTTTATTTCGCGGGTGGTTTGGTTCAGTTGGCTCATGCTCTCTTTGTTCCTCAAAGAGGTGATTTCTTGTCGCGTTTCAGCTATTTCCTTGTCAAACGAAGCCTTTTCGGCTTCAGCTTTTTTCTTTTGTGCTTCTAGGTCTAACAGCTGTTCTTCAACCACCAAGAGTTTATCGATGAGCTGGAACGTCTCTTCTAGGGTCTTGGTTTTAACGTACTCTTCTGTCAGAAACCTGTGCAGTTCCTTCAGCGACTCCTTTGCTTTTTCGAAAACCGTTAGGAACTTTCTTCTATCCCTGATGAAGAAGGGTGATATTCTCGGAAACCAGTTTCTAACGTCAACTTCGGTCACCACAAACGCCTTCTTGATCTCTTGAGCGCATTCGTGAAAGCTGTCGTAAGAAACCTCATCTGGCATGTCAATCTGCCGTATCCTTTCAAGGAACAGTCGAGCCAGCTTGTTCAACGCCCTAGCTCTCCCGTAAGTTTTCATGTTCCTTTTTTCAATCTCTTTGCGACTGTTTTCCAACAGCATCCTACAAACACTTGTAATCTCTTCCAGTGCTTTCCTCATCTCGTCGAGTAACTTTTCAGCCTTTACATGAACGGGACTAAAAATCGTGTGAGTTTCGCTTTCAAGCCAATCCTTAACATCTCTTGACGAGATTTTAATCATTTCAGACAAGGAATTTCCCAGATAAAAATATGCACGGCTTATATTTATACCATGATTTGGATACGCACTTTTGAGTAGTTACTCTTAAATAATTATGAAGAGAAATCACAATGACTAAAGAGGGCTGCAGATGAACACTAAAACGATTGCTGTTATAATCGTTTTCGCCGCGCTCACCATTGCTCTTAACCTCTCTCCCAT
>DAOVFC010000019.1 GCA_030668645.1 Candidatus Bathyarchaeota archaeon | reverse complement strand
GATGTGAAACAGAGGCTTGAGGTTGCTAGGGTTATAAGGAGCTTAAAAAAGGATGAGAAGACGGTTATTGTAGCCGAGCATGACTTGGCGATAATAGACTATTTGTCAGATCAAGTATGCGTTTTTTACGGAGAACCCAGCGTTTACGGCGTTGTTTCCCACACTCACAGCGTAAGAACCGGTATAAACATTTACTTGCAGGGTTACGTTCCGGACGAGAACGTTCGGTTTAGAAAGGAGGCGATAATGTTTCATGAGAAGCCGCCGACAGCAAGTTTCAGTGCTGGCGAAACGCTGCTGAAGTGGGAAAAAATAGAAAAAATGTACAAGGGCTTCAAGCTGATCGCCGAACCGGGAGACATCAAAAGAGGGGAAATAATCGGAATTTTGGGACCTAACGGAATTGGTAAAACAACATTCGTTAAGATTCTGGCTGGAATCGAGAGGGTTGATGAAGGGGTGGAGTTCGGTGAGTTGGAGGTAAGCTATAAGCCGCAGTACATTTCAGCTGAGTATGAAGGCACCGTGCAAGAGCTCTTGATGAGAATTGCCAAAGAGAATTTTATGTCAAGCTTGTACAAAACGGAGATTCTTCAGCCTTTGAAGGTGCACCTGCTTTTGGACAGAAACGTGGCGGAGCTCAGCGGTGGAGAGCTTCAGAAGGTTGCGATCACGGCTTGTCTGTCCAGTGAGGCTGAACTTTATCTGCTTGACGAGCCGAGCGCCTATCTGGATGTTGAAGAAAGGTTGAACATGGCACGGATAATTCGGAGGGTTGTTGAAACTCGTAACGTGACCGCCTTTGTTGTCGAACACGACGTGGTGGCGCAGGACTTCATAGCCGACCGCCTCATGGTTTTCACGGGAGAGCCCGGCGTGCAAGGCTTGGCGTATCCGCCGACGAGTCTAAGAGATGGAATGAACACGTTTTTGAAGGAGATGGAAGTCACGTTTCGGAGAGACTCCCTTACGAAAAGACCGAGGGTTAACAAAGAAGATTCAAAGCTTGACAGGTTTCAAAAGCGTATCGGGGAGTACTACTATGTGCGACAGCTGTAAAAATGAGATAGAAAAGAGGATTCTGAATGGCCAAACGCGGAAAAACCGAGAGGAGGCTGCTTGAAAACGCCTTAAAAGCCATGGACAACGCTGATGTGCTCTGGGGCTATAAGGTGGACGCTGCGGTGATTGCGGAAGACGGGAAAATCTATAATGGCTGTAATGTTGAAAGCTGGGTCTCCGGACTGGGGGGTGTGCGCTGAGAGATGTGCTATTGACCACGCGGTTTTGCACGGCAACAGGAAAATTTTGGAGATAGCGGTAGTTACGGAGGCGGAGACCCTCAGTAACTCTAAACCATGCGGAGCATGTTTACAATATATTTATGACTTTTCAAAAGATTCCGAAACGGAAATCATCATGGCGCAAGCCAGAAATGGAAAAATCATGTTTAAAACCGTTGAAGTTAGGAGCATAAGAGAGTTACTGCCTTATCCCTATAGAAAGCGTGAATGACTTCAGCTGTTTTCCTCTTGGGAATGTAGTTAAATTAAAGAGTGAGCAAGTCCTATTCGTAAAATAATCTGCTGTTAAGAGAAGATTAAAAAGAGGAGACATTGGTGGCGCAAACTTTCGAAGAGATAAGCGCAGCTGATTTCTTTTACCGAAACAGAGACATAGCCGGCTTTACAAATCCTTCTAGAGCTATTTTTGCTGCTGTAAGGGAGCTTGTGGAAAACGCGTTGGACGCCGCTGAAAGCCTTAGAATGCCACCAGATGTTTACATTAGGCTTTTGTTTGAAGGTGAGGCTGGCAAGGAGGCTCAGATTTACAGGTTGAGAGTTGAAGATAACGGTATAGGGGTTCCGCCGCGGCATATTCCTTCAGCTTTTGCGCAGGTATTTTTCGGTTCGAAGTACAAATTGAAACAGGCGAGGGGCACTTTCGGGTTAGGCGGGAAGATGGCGATTTTATACGGGCAGATTACAACGCATCAGCCTGTCTCTATCGTTTCAAGCACTGGTAGGGCTAGAATCTACATGTACAGGCTTATGATAGACATTCAGAGGAACCGCCCGCTAATATTGGATCGAAAGGTTCTCATAAACAAGGAAGGGTGGCGTGGAACCGTGGTTGAATTCAGCCTTGAAGGCAACTACTTAAGGGCTATGCCGAAGATACTGGAATATTTCAAGCAAACAGCCCTTGTCAACCCGTATGCAAATTTGACTTTCGTTGATCCTAAAGGCAGGCTCTACAAGTTTACTAGAGTTACAGAAAAAATGCCTGATCTGCCAGAGGAGACCTTGCCGCATCCCTACGGCGTGGATGTGGAGCTTCTTCAGCGTTTAATACAGGTAACACCGTACAGGAACATGTTTGAGTTCATAAAAAACAGTTTCCACAGAGTTGGAGAAACCACCGCACATAAATTTTTGGAATTCAGCAATATAAGACCGTCTAAAAACCCCAAGAAGCTTTCCCATGAAGAGATCGTTAGGCTGATGCACATGCTGAAGCAATATGAGGAATTTCTTCCGCCGAACGCAGGGTGTTTGTCACCTTTAGGTGAGGAACTTTTGAAGGTAGGGATAATGAAGGAGTTGAAACCCGAATTTGTGGCTGTTTGCCAGCGCAGACCAGCAACCTACGCGGGACACCCATTTATCACGGAAGTAGCCATAGCTTACGGTGGAGAAGTTCCAAAAAAAGGAGATTTCATAGTTTGCCGTTTCGCTAACAGAATCCCGTTGCTGTACGATGAGGCGAGCGACGTTTCCGTAAGAGTGATAAAATCGATGAACTGGCGGAGATACAAAGTTACACCAGACATGCCTATTGCAATATTTGTTCACATATGCAGCACCAAAATCCCATACAAAACTGTTGGAAAGGAGTTTATTGCGGACAGACCTGAAGTGAAAAAGGAGATACTGAACGGAATACGCGAAGTTGCGAGAAAGCTTAGACGGTTCCTAACGAGGCGAGAGCATGTAGACAGAGAAAGAAAGAGAATGGGAATCTTTAGCAAATACCTGCCGAAAATCGCCCGGTTCTCAACGGAACTCGCAGGTGAAGAAAAACCCCCAGATATAAGGAAACTCATCAGGAGCGTGAAGAAATTTGGTGAAGAAGTATAAAGGCATCATGATTGAGAAAAAGAAAGAGATTTTAACAAGTCTGGAAAACCTTGGAGCGAAAATTTATGGACAGATGGACAACGGATTTTTCCCATGGATTGAAATGCCGAGTCGCTCAACAGAAAACATCTATTACGATCCGCAGATAAGGCAGTTTATTTTAGGAGACAAAAGAGTTAGGAGAAGCGCACGCAACATTAGACATGTGAAGCCTTTCACGCAGCTTGTTTGGACAGCCTACTTCTCCCACGAGCTAACCTCTCAACGCAAAACATCAACCCTAAGGGATGTTTATTACTCCGCACAGGCATACGAAATGAAGTTCAAAGACCAGCAAGAATCAAACAGCATAATAACAGACTTAGAAACGGTTTTAGGCTTCTCACGTGAAGATTTCAACATCTTCCCAGAGGAGCGCTCAGCAGTTTTTGGCGACTTAACAATAGAATACACGGTGCCCGGATACGAAGGAAAGACCTTGAACCTAACGTCTCACCCGGACGGGGTGATGATTGGACCAGCTTTGACCTCATCGGAGTTGGTGAAAACCACGGCGGACAAGGTCATAGCCATAGAGAAAGGCGGTTTGTTCACACGGTTCATAGAGGAAAACGTGCATAAAAGGTTCAACGCCATACTTGTCCTGACAGCTGGACAGGCACCGAGAGCGACAAGACAGTTCATCAAAAGGCTGAACAGCGAACTGAAGCTTCCCGTCTACATCTTCACCGATGGGGACCCGTGGGGAATGCACATAGCCACGGTGATCATCTCGGGTTCAGCGAACGCAGCGCATCTCAGAGAGCTGACGACACCAGATGCAAAGTGGGGTGGAGTCTGGGCAACGGACATAATAAATTATAAGCTGCCAACCGACCCCTTAGAAGAAGTTGATATAAAAAGACTGCACGAACTACAGAGGGACCCCCGTTACAAAGACCCGTTGTGGCAGAGGGAAATCAAGACCTTTCTAAGAATCAAGAAGAAATGTGAACTTGAGTCTTTTTCCCGATATGGATTAGCGTATGTAGTTAATGAATATTTGCCAAGGAGACTTAGCGAGCTAAAAGGTTAACCATCTAATACTTTAAGCAATTGCATTCTTTTCCTGATTGTAACATAGCCTATGTGCTCTTGGAATATCTTAAGATCGCCTTTTCCGATGATCGCCAAAACAAAAGAGTCTTTATTTCCTTTATGATGAAACGGTCCCCAAATACGTGTGTGTAAAGCGCGCGCGCGGGGATGCCCTAACTGGTTCGCTACATGGAGAACCCCCATTATAATTCTTCGCTGATCCTGCAATCGTTCCATCCTATAATCTGAGCCTCCTTCTGGCGTCAATTGTATTAATACTTTTAAAGAGAGTGAAAAGTTAAAAAGCTTAGTACTAAGCCTAGTTTTACAGGAATAAGCGCGCGCAGGAGATATGGTTTAACCTACATAGTCGATGAGTGTCTGCCGGCAAAGCTGAAGGAAACGAAATAGCGACGGAAGTTTAAAATAATCGTTCACTATCTGTATAGAAGGCTTGTTAAAAATAAGGAGGTTGAAGCATGAGTGAGGAAGGAAGCTTCGGATTGACGGCGGCTGAAAAGTTCTTTGGTTTAATACTGGTTATCGTAGGCGCCCTCGCCACGTATTTCACCTTCACAAGCACCCAAGCATTAGGAGCCTACTCAGGATTTTTCGGGTTTCTAAGCATTGTAATAATCGCATTGGGATTATTTTTGATAATTGCAAAAACTGAATAGTGCCTTGAAAGCCAACGGTTGTGCCTAAAACAAACATTTCGATAAAGGTTAAGGTTATCATGACTACAAAAATGACTGAAGCTTTGCTTTCTCTTGCTTTGTAGAGTTAGCGTGCGCTGTAGTTATTTTGAACGTAAATAGGCTTATTCTCTTCTTTCAACAACTATCTTGCAGTTCGTAGCTAAAGCGGCTATCACGCCTAAAGCCGCGAGCCAAGGAGCAAGAACGACGCCGATGACGCCCACGGTAGCAGGTATTTCAAGCATAACTCTTCCCTTCTCATCCTTAACGATTATTCTGGTCACGTTTCCTTCATAAAGCAGTTCCTTAACCCTTTCGATGAGGTTGTCGGCGGAAACCGAGAGTTCCTCTTTAACCACTTCGGAGACTGGAGCACCACAAGCATGACAGAATTTATCGTCTTCTTCCAGCCCTGCTCCACATTTCCAACAATATGGCAACCTTTCACTCTCCGAGGTAGAACCCTATGGCGCACTTAAAAACATTCCAAAAATGTAGCTGAGTGTTTATTAAGTAATAGCTTGTTATTTTGAAGTGTGTCACGGATAACTGGCTTATTTCACCATGAAGGAGAGATGCACGGATGCCTGTCCGTCAACCGATCGTATGCGTTCTCGGTCACATAGACACTGGAAAGACTCTGCTTCTAGATAAAATCAGGAAAACAAGCGTTCAGGCGCGCGAGGCTGGGGGAATCACGCAGCACATTGGTGCGAGCTTTTTTCCGGTTGACACGCTCAAGCAGATATGCGGTTCGCTTCTTTCAAGGGTTAAGGGTGAGATAGAGATTCCGGGTTTGCTCGTCATCGACACGCCTGGACACGAGGCTTTCGCTAACCTGCGTAAGAGAGGTGGCAGTGTGGCGGACATAGCAATACTTCTCATCGATGTGTTGCGAGGTTTCGAAGCGCAGACACGTGAGTGTTTAGAGATTTTGAAAACGCGCAAGACACCTTTTTTGGTGGCTGCGAACAAGATAGACCGTGTTCCAGGCTGGAATTCTTATCCCGATGCGCCTTTCTTGAAGACTTACAAGATGCAAGGTCGCTATGTCAAGCGGGATTTGGATGAGAAACTGTACGGTATTATAGGGACTTTTTCACGTTTGGGCTTCAGCGCCGACCGCTTCGACCGTATAAAGGATTTCACCAAAACGGTTGCGGTTGTGCCTGTTAGCGCCAAAACAGGCGAGGGCGTAACGGAGCTTATCATGGTGCTCATAGGGTTGACGCAGCAGTACCTAGAGAAGCGTCTGCAAACCACGAAGGGACCAGCCAA
This sequence comes from Candidatus Bathyarchaeota archaeon, assembly GCA_030668645.1. Classification (GTDB taxonomy): domain Archaea; phylum Thermoproteota; class Bathyarchaeia; order Bathyarchaeales; family Bathycorpusculaceae; genus DAOVFC01. Next base: position 1,407 of record DAOVFC010000019.1, on the reverse strand, counting down.
GGGAACTGTTCTTGAGGTGAAAGAAGAGCCTGGTCTAGGCTTGACGCTTAACACCATAATTTATGACGGAACTCTACAGAAGGACGACCTGATTGTTGTGGGCGGAAAGGAGAAGCCTATAACAACGCGGATTCGCGCGATTCTGGTGCCTAAGCCTCTGGATGAGATCAGGGACCCAAGGGACAGGTTTTCTTCCGTTGACGCTGTCTCGGCTGCGGCTGGGGTTAAGATCGTGGCTCCTGATACGGAGGGGGCTTTGGCTGGTGCACCCTTGTACGCTGTTATGCGTGGAGAAGACGCTGAAAGATACGCGAAGATGGTTTCAGAGGAGATTGAACGGATAAGGATAGCCACGGACATCGACGGGGTTGTCTTGAAGGCAGACACGTTAGGCTCGCTTGAGGCTATCGCGGAGAGCTTGAAACACAACGGGGTTCCAGTGAGGCTGGCTGATGTCGGAGACGTTTCAAAACGAGATATCACGGAGGCAACGGTTGTGAAGGAGCATGAGCCCTTGTACAGCGTGGTCCTAGCCTTCAACGTTAAGGTCTTGCCAGATGCAGCGGAAGAAGCAAACATCAGGAATATTTCGTTATTCAGTGAAAAAATAATCTACCGTCTCATAGACAGTTACGTGCAGTGGCTTAGAACCCAGCGGGAAGCAAAACTTGAGCAGGAGTTTGAAAGGCTTGTTAAGCCTGGGAAAATCCGTATAATGGAAGGCTATGTTTTCCGAAGGGCGAAACCAGCAATAGTAGGTGTGGAAATCCTAGCTGGAAAGATAAAAACAAAATACATACTTACGAGAGCCGAAGACGGTAGAGAGGTGGGTGAAATACAGCAAATACAAGAAAAGGGCAAGGCGTTGCCAGAGGCTGGACAGGGGATGCAGGTGGCAATGTCCATAGACAAGCCAATGGTTGGAAGGCATATCTTCGAAAAAGACGTGTTATACGTGAAGTTGCCGGAACATCACGCGAAGGCGTTGCTGACAACGTTTTCGGATAGGTTGACCATGAAAGAGCAAGAGGCGTTAACCGAATACGTAAACATGATGAAAAAGAAAATGCCATTCTGGGCAGCATAGCTAAAATACTTTGTTACAACTGTAGTTATTGAACAGAGAAATCGTGAGTGATGAGTGAATTGACTGAGAATAAGAAGAGAATGTTGCAGTTTGAAACAGGGGCTCTTTCGAAAGAAGAAGTAGAGGCTATCTTAGATTCGCTTCCGGTTGACATATCATTTGTTGATAAAGAAGACAGCGTAAAATACTTCAACAAGGCTGGGAAAAGAATTTTCGTTCGGACAAAGGCTGTTATCGGAAGAAAAGTGCAACTATGCCATCCACAGAAAAGCATTCACGTTGTAAATAAGATTATTGAAGCCTTCAAAACAGGCAAAAAA
>DAOVFC010000054.1 GCA_030668645.1 Candidatus Bathyarchaeota archaeon | reverse complement strand
ACACAAGAGAGAAACAGCGTTACAATATAAACTTTTCTAATGGCATCAAAGGAAAATAAAGCTTTTACACGTTCAAAAGGCAGCATTTATTCTTAACGGGGGCTGAAGCTTGCTCTTCAATCCGTTTCCAGTCAAAACAATCACAGCTTTATCGCCCATAGATGTTTCTTTGGTTTTGAGCTGTTTTTCATATGCGGCATAAGCGACTGCTGAGCTTGGTTCAACGAAGAAGCCTTTTCTGGCAAGCTTTATGAAAGCACTGGATATTTCATCTTCTTCAACCATCACAGCGTCGCCATTCACTTCCTTCAAGTTTTTAATCATCAAGTCCAGTAGCGGAGGGTTTACGCTTACCAATGCGTCAGCAATTGAAGTTATTCTATTAGGCGGCGTGTAGCTCAAGCCTTTAAAGCGGTGGTATAAAGGTGAGACTTGCCGTGTTTGACAGGCAACTATTTTTGGAGAAGCATCGATTAAACCGGATTTTTCTAGGTGCTTGAATCCGTTTATGACGCCTAAAAGCAAGGTTCCAGCAGATACTGGCAAATAAATGCGGTGTGGAAGTTTCCAGCAGAACTGTTCTGCTAACTCGTAGGCGAGGCTTCGTATGCCATCTCTAAACAGTGGATGCAGTATATGCCCAACATAGAATTTTCTCTTTTCAAGTTTTTGTGCGTCCTCTGCAACTTCGCCTCTGCTGCCTGAAACTTTAACAACCTCTGCACCGTAAAAGAGTATTTGGTTAAACTTCTGTCCAGAAACGCCTTCCGGAACGTAAATCTTAGCTTTCAATTCTGCAGGAGCAGCATAAGCGGCGATAGATGCTCCAGCGTTGCCAGAAGAATCCTCAGAAATGTAGCCTCCAACCTTTTTTAAAGGCTTATGCAAAGCGGAAATCAGCACGGTCGAGCCTCTATCCTTGAACGAGCCTGTCGGATTCAAATGGTCCAGTTTAAAGTATGCGCTATCTGAAAACTTGATTAAAGGAGTCCATCCTTCGCCTAAGCTTACAATATCTTTTTCATTTACATAAGGGAAAAAGCTTACGTAACGCCACAAGCTGTAATTTCGCTTACGAATTTTTCTCTTTTCAAAATTGAAGTGCAGGTGCATTTCAAGCGGTGAACCGCAAGAGCATCTGAAATCTAGTATGCTAGGAGATGTGCGACTGCATTTTGAACATTTGATCTCATATTCCATAACAAGCACCCCAACCACGTTAGCTTACTAAGATTAGGCTGGACACAGCCTTTAACATTTTATATCAATAGTGTGGAGGGTGAAACTTTTATGTAGAGAAACTGTTATTTTGTCCTTTCTTAATGAGGTTTGATTAACAGAGAGGTTAGGAATTTGAAGAGAATCATAGTGTGTCTCAAGCAAGCAGTAGACGTTTCACAGTTGAAAGTCGACCCCGCGACAAGACATCTAATAACGGCTAGTGCGCCTAAAAAAATCAGCGATTTCGACAAAAACGCTTTGGAAGAAGCCATAAGGATTAAGGAGAAAATCGGCGAAGCTGAAGTGTGCACGGTGACTGTAAGCTCTGAAGATGCGAAGGCTGTTCTGCGCGAAGCCCTTGCGATAGGTGCCGACAAGGCTTACTTCGTTAATGACACGGGCTTTCAAGACGTTGACACATCGGGTACAGCCTGCATTCTAGCTGAGTCGATAAAGAAGATTGGAGCGTTCGATTTGGTTGTTTGCGGTGAATCATCCTTGGACAGCTTTTCCGGACTCGTAGGTTCAAGATTAGCGGAGCTGCTGAACGTTCCGCAGATAACTTCTGTTAGAAAACTTTCGATGGAAGGCGACGTAGTCATCGCAGAGAGAACGCTTGAAGATGCGTATGAGACTGTGAAGGCGAGGATGCCAGCGTTGATAACGGTTACTCGCGAGATAAATCAGCCTAGAATTCCGTCGCTTATGATGATCATGAGGGCTTCGAAAAAGGAGATAGTCACGTGGACAGCCGCTGACCTGAACCTTCCGAAAGAGAAGATTGATGCGAAAATTGAGGTAGTTGAAGTTGTAGCACCTAAAACGGAGCGGAAAAAAATCATGATAACAGGCGAAAACGTGGCAGAGATTGCGGAGAAGCTGGCTAAGGCTTTGGTTCAAGAGGGCGTTGTCGGAAGGTGAAGCGTATGAGTGAAAGTAAAGGGGTTTGGGTCTTCTCAGAAAACTATGATTTGACGTTGGAGCTGCTTGGGAAAGGATGGGAGATAGCGGATAAGCTGCAAACAGAACTTGTAGCCGTCTTTGCTGGATATGACGTGCAAGAAAAAGCAGATGAAATGGTAAGGTACGGTGCGGACAAGGTCTACTTGATCGACAACCCAGCGCTGGAGAGCTTTCAAGCTGAGGCTTACCTAAGCGTTTTACACGATTTGGCGGCGAATTACAAGCCAGAAATCATGCTGATCGGTTCGACAAGGAATGGGAAACCGCTTGCGGCGAGACTTGCGACACGTCTCAAAACAGGATGCACACCGGACTGCAGACGCTTAAGCGTAGACGAAAACGGAAGGTTGATCGGTGAAAGGATAACCTACGGCGGAAACGCTGTTGCGAAGATAGCCTCAAGAACAAAACCGCAGATAGCAACCGTACCCGCAAGAGCCTTCGGAAAGCCTGAGCCGCAAGATCGCAATGGACAGGTGATAAAATTAGACGTAAAGATTGAAGAGCCGAAGACAGAAATCGTTGAAACAAAGCCGCTTGAAACCTCGGGCGTAAAAATCGAAGAGGCAGAGGTCATAATCAGTTGTGGAAGAGGCTTAGAAAAGAAGGACGACAAGGCTTTGCTGGAAGAGTTGGGGAAAGTTTTAGGCGGACAGGTCGGGTGCTCAAGGCCGTTGGCTGAAGACAGGAAATGGTTCACGGAATGGGTTGGACTTTCGGGACACAAGGTTAAGCCGAAACTCTACGTCGCTTGTGGAATCTCAGGCGTGATACAGCATGTGGCTGGAATTCGCGACGCAAAAACGATAGTGGCGATCAACAAAGACCCGGAGGCACCGATATTCGAAGTTGCAGACTATGGAGTGGTAGGTGACCTTTACGAGATACTGCCAGCACTGACAGAAGCCTTGAAGAAGCACCTTCAGTGATTCCCATGTTTTTCCTTGTTTTCAATTAAGAAGAATGAGGGTTATTTGTAGGGTACGTATCCTCTGCCTAACAGCTCTCTTGCAACAACCAGCTTCTGAATGTTCAATCCTCCTTCAGCTCCCACGACGTAGGACATTACACCACGCCAAGCGGATTCAAAAACATATTCTTTGGTGTACCCTGCTGCTCCAAGCCAGATCATTGCTTTTCTAGCTGCTTCCAAGGCAAGGGAAGGACCTTTCCATTTAATCAGGGATATCCACTTTGCCACTTCGGTCGGCTTGAAGGTTTTAGCCTCTGAAGTTTTTTCAGGCGTTCCCTCTTCCCGATATCTTGTGTCCTGCATCCATGTGGTTTTCCGAGTCATCAACTTTAGCGCCTCCATTTCGCGGTATAGCTCAGCCAGCTCAAACTGAATTGCCTCGTACTTGGCGAGAGGTCGCCCGAAAGTTTTCCTTTCCTTTATGTAAGGAACCGCCTCATCGATTACACGCTGAATGATTCCTATACAACTGGCTCCTATCATCATTCGGGCGTTATCAAATCCTTCCATGGTATAATAGAAGCCTCTGCCCACCTCTCCCAACCTGTACTCATCTGGAAGCTTCACGTCCTCCATCTTGAACCCGCCGGTGGAAAGGGACATTCTACCAGCGTCCTTGTATGGCTCTTGCACCTCTACGCCCTCAGCGTCTATCGGCAGGAAGAAGGAAGTCATGTTTCTGTGAGAGGCTCCCGGCGGCGCTGGACCGGTTCTTACATTAATCCAGTAACCACCTCCCCATTTCTCACATTCTTCCGTGCCACTGATGAACGTCTTCTCTCCGTTGATGATCCACTCGTCCCCGTCTTTTTTGGCTGTAGACCTGAAAGCTGCGACGTCCGATCCTCCTCCAGGCTCCGTGGTTGCTATACCCACGAATTTCTCACCATTAATCGCAGGTTTTACATAGTTCTCTCTAACGGTCTGGCTAGAATACCTGTCGAGAGTGAATCCCCAGCCAGTCTCAACAGCCATCAAAGCCGCTGCGGTAGCAATCGTCGGATCGTAATATCCTATAACCTCAGAGATCATACCTTGAGTCAACCAGTCAATACCAGAACCACCGTGTTCCACTGGAACCGTTCCCATAACAACGCCTAAACTGCATAACCCCTCAACAATTTCTTTAGGAAACGGATGGCCCCTATCATCCATTTCTCTAACTTGTTCAAATGTCAGGTATCTCTCGCACCATTCCCTGACGCTTTTTATCATGAGTTTCTGATTCTCGGTTTCTGTAAAATCAAACACCATCGTTTTTCCTCCGTTTGTACTCGTGTAGCCG
>DAOVFC010000056.1 GCA_030668645.1 Candidatus Bathyarchaeota archaeon | reverse complement strand
CTACAGGAGTTCTTCAGTTTGATTCCGAAACATAAGGGCACGGCTAAGCTTTGCGTACAAGTTAAAAAGCGAATGGCTGCACTGCGTAGGGAGATAGAGGAAAAAAGGCGTAGAAAAAGTGGAAAAGGTGGACCAAAATTTTTTATAGAGAAAGAGGGCGCGGCGCAGCTAGCGCTTATTGGCTTGACAAATGTTGGGAAAAGCAGCTTGCTTGTGGCAACCACGAATGCGAAAGCTGAAGTTTCACCTAATCCTTTCAAGACGAGGGAGCCTATACCCGGCATGTTTCCCCATGAGGATGTTCAATTTCAGGTGGTGGAGGCTCCAGCCTTGATGAAGGGTTCCGCAGACGGGAAAGCTTGGGGACCACAGACCTTAGCCTTAGCTCGTAACGCTGACGGTTTGATCCTGATGGTGGATTTGTCGCAGAATCCGGTTGAGCAGTTGTCTCTGATTTTAGGTGAGATGGAGAAGGCGCGGATATCGGTTAGCGAACCTAAGGCACGTGTTGAGATTGAGCGGAGGTTTATGGGCGCCGGTTTGCGAGTAATTCCAATGGGGAAACTCGTCGATTGCACCGTCAAAGATGTTGAAGAACTTCTCAGAGGCTACCGCGTCACGGATGCTGTTGTTAAAATTTACGGAGAAGCCACGCTTGATGATGTTGAAGACGTGGTTTTTGAAAGCACCGCGTACAAACCAGCTGTGATAGTCGCGAACAAGATGGACTTATCGTGTTCTGGGAAGAATCTGAAACTGTTAGAGGCCTACGTTGGCAATCGATTGCCAGTCGTTCCTGTTTCGTGTAAGACAGGGCAAGGCTTGGACAAGCTTGGTGAAGTCCTGTTCAAAGCCTCGAATGTGATTCGCGTCCACACTAAGGAGCCGGGAGAAAAGGAGTTTTCCGAAAGACCGTTTATCTTAAAGAAGGGCGCCACGATCTATGATTTAGCCAGAAATATTCATAGTGATTTTAGTGAAAAGTTTTCCTACGCAAAGGTTTGGTCCAAGCGTCTTGTTTTTAGTCCGCAAAAGGTTGGTGGTGCATTTGTTCTTGAGGATGAGGATGTTGTTGAGATTCATATGAGGTAAATATGCGGTAATTTTGAAAGTTTTTTATTGCTTACCTTGATGCTTTGGCTATTCTCTCTATTTCGTGGCGTTTTGAAACGGCGTTACTTTTCATGTCGTGGTTTGAGGCTAGGATCAGTTCTTCAGCTAGGCATTCCTCTATTGAGCGAGGATTGTTTATCGATGCCTGTCTCGCCCCATTACAGAGATTTCTCAGAGCCAAGTCAACTCTTCTCAGCGGAGCAACATCTACTGATAGGCGGTATGCTATGCCTCCGTAGCTGAGCCTCGTGGTGTCTTCGCACGGTGCAGAGTTCTCCACTGCCCTGACGAGAACTTCTATCGGATTCCTGCCCGTGCGTATGTTGATTAGTTCGAAAGAGTTTTTCAGGATGCTTATAGCCTTCGTCTTTTTTCCAGCGTTTTTTCCAGGTCTCATGATGTTGTTCAATAATCTTTCCACGATGTCGACGTCTGCTTTGCGGAAGCGCTTGTGTTCGTGACGTCCCATACTATGGGGAATCGCAACCGGTTTTAAGGACATGCACCTTCTTAAACCCGGGTCGTTTGCCTCGACACCTTGGAAGCTCCATCTTCCAAAAAGTTTTATGTCGGTTCCCTGTTTCCGGCTCAAACTTTTCACCGCATCGGCTTCTCCTTTCTTCCATAAACGAGTTCTTTCAGCGAGACCCCGTTAATCTTTATAACTTTCCAACGGACTCCGGGGATATCGCCCATACTTCTTCCACGCGAGCCTCCGATGCCTTCAACTATTACTTCGTCATGCTCATCCACAACGTTTAGTGCACCGTCTCCCGGTAGGAAGGCTGTTAGGACACGACCGTTTTTGATTAGCTGAGTTCTCACGCATTTTCTTATTGCGCTGTTTGGTTGTTTGCTTTCCACGCCCACTTTCTCGAGGACTATGCCTCGTGCCATGGGTGCTCCTTTGAGGGGATCCGCTTTCACGTCTAAGCGTAGCATTCGCCGTTTGTAGTATATGTCACTCCATCTGAATTTTTTCCGTTTTGCCAACAGTTTTCTCGCTGCGAATTCGCCCTTTGGTGATTTTGAACCCATGGTTTTGTTTTCCTCTTCGTTACGTCTAATCAACTACTGATATTTAAACTGTAACATGGAAAACTGGAGGATTTCCCGGCTTTTCCCAGATTTAGTTGGTGCGTTTTGCATGGGAACTCTTTGCGTCGGAAACAGCATTTAACCTTGTTGTTCTGAGCGCATTCCCGGAAAACAGCCTTTTTGGTTTTCTCTAGTTCTTCTTAATTATTTGCTAACCCATTCGCTTCTGAAGCATCTATTCTGCTCAAGTCTACGAACTGGACAAGAGCTACAGCAAACATCGCAAGCTCCAAGCTGTACATTCAACTCATTTCCCTAGTCTGGTTAGTTCTTTGGTTCTGCTATAACTTTTCTCGTTTCTTACGTTAGAACAGCCTACGTTTTCGTTACTTGCAGCGTTAGTTTTTCTCCACCGTGGTTGTACACTGCGACGTTTCTCTCATCTGTAAAGGGGAAACCTACAATCATCAGTGTGCTTCCGAAAACATGGTTCAAGTCTGCCGTGGAGGGTGTTAAGGTTCCGGAAGGGTGGGAATGCACTGTTCCGATGATCGAGAAATCTATGGGCAACATGTGGAGTGGAACGTTGGCGAAGCCCCGACCATAAGTTGCGAGTGGAGGAACAATAAGCTCGGAAACCTTAATCGATTTCTTTTTCTTTTCGCCTCGAAGAAGCAAAATTGTCTCTCTTGGATAAAGCCTCCTCGCACTCTCAAAGATTGCTTCTAACAACTCTTGACTAATCGAAACGGTTATACCATCTTTCATGTAACCTTCAAAAACGTTCAATCCTTAATTACCTTTACGAAAATACATAGTGCCAGGTGAGGTAATCATGGCTGTTTGGCGGCTGCTGAAACTTGAAACCTACAACGCATTCATGAACATGGCTATTGATGGGGCTATCTTGAGAGCGAGAATCGAAAATCTTGTTCCGAACACTTTAAGATTTTATCGCTGGAAGCCATCCGCTGTCTCCATTGGAAGATTTCAAAGCATCGAAAACGAGGTTCAACTAGATAATTGTGAAAAGTACGGCGTGAGTGTCGTTAGGCGGATAACAGGAGGGGGCACGGTGTACCATGATGTGGAAGACGAGATCACTTACAGCGTTGTTGTCCGCAAAAGCGACTTGAATGCTACAGACATAACTTCAGTTTACGCAAAAATCTACGATGGATTAACAGCAGCAATCAAAATCGTAGGCTTACAAGCTGATTTCAACGTAGGTGATTCCAAGCATTGCCCAAACATAACCATTAACGGACGAAAAATCTCTGGAAGCGCCCAGTGCCATAAGCGTGGAGTTGTTCTGCAGCATGGCACGTTTCTCGTGGGCGTTGACCTGCGGAAGATGTTCACTTTTCTGCGAGTTCCCTGGGCCAAAACATGCACGGAGATCGTGAGTGTTGCACAGCGGAAGATCACTTCGATAAGGGAGGAGCTTGGCAGAACGGTTTCGATAACTGAGGTGAACGAAGCGTTGATCAATGGTTTTCAGAAGGCTTTAAGCATGAAACTTGTAGACGGTGAGTTGTCAACTCACGAACGTGGGCTTGCGGAGAAGCTTTGCAAGGAAAAATATGCCACGGATGACTGGAATCTTAGCGGTAGAAGCGTTTACGAAAAATAAAGAAATGTTTTTAGATGTATTGTTCAAAATCCATTCTAGGAACCATCGCAAACTTCACCACGGATATGATTCAATCATCCACTTCACGGATTTTGAGGCATTCTAAGCGGAACACACATAAAACCTCCTTTCTCATTCATAGTGTTTGTATAAGCAAATCATGTTGAAAGCGATGATCTCGACAGACAAGATCAAGGAAAACTTGCGGACACAATTCATAGGTCGAAAACTACACGCGTATGATACTGTA
>DAOVFC010000003.1 GCA_030668645.1 Candidatus Bathyarchaeota archaeon | reverse complement strand
GCCCACAACGCCCCCCCCACACCCCCAAAACAATAACAAACAAAACCCCAAAAAAAACAAAAACACAAAACAAAAAAAAAAGTACTAAACAAAGTTTTAATATAAAAACCACACCCCCCAAAACAAAAACACGACTCAGCTTAGCCACTGCCAGCCAGCGTTTCTAAACCAACTTAATTTAAGGATTACGAACACACAGCAACACGCCAAAAACCTCAGAGTCACCGCAGCTTTTTAACTTATAAGTTTGGTAATTGTTTTAATAGAGGATTTTTAACTCATATTACCACTGCAAAAGAGGCAACTGTTCGATGTTGATTCAGGAGGTAATCCTAGAAAACTTTATGAGCTACGAGTATGCTAGGGTGCCGTTTAAACGTGGCGTAAACGTCATTTGTGGACCGAACGGCTCGGGGAAATCTTCGCTCTTGCTGGCTATCTCGGTGGCTTTGGGGCAGTCTTACACGGAGCGGTCTAAGAAGCTAAGCGATCTGATACGTTGGGGGAAAGACCAAGCCAGAGTCACGTTGATACTAGACAACACAAGAAGGGGTAAACGCAGGCCTGTTCGGAAGTTCAACAAGGACCAGATCTTTTTGACGCGTGTTCTGCGTCGGGACGGTAAGTACTGGTTCGCGCTTGAGAACAGAGCCGCCACGAAGGGTGATGTTGAGAGGCTCTTGGCTAGGTTGGGCGTCGACCCCGATAACATGCTTATTATAATGCATCAGAACATGGTTGAACAGTTCACCGTGCTTTCTCCTCAGGAGAAGTTGAAGATGGTGGAGGCGGCTGTTGGGCTTGAGCCGTACCGCAGAAACGTTCTTCAAGCCCGGAAGAAACTGAGCCGTACCCTGAGCCAGGAGGATTCCGTGAACAAGCTTTTGGAGTCGGCTGAGCAGACGCTTAACTACTGGAGAGAACAGTACGACAGGTACCAAGAGAAAAAACAGCTGCTCACGAAAAGGCGATTCTTGGAAAGAGAGCTTGCGTGGGCGGAAGTTGCAAAAAGAGAGAACATAGTTAAAGAGTTAGAGGCAAACAGGAGAAGAGAACAAGAGGTTTTAAATCAGATTGAAAACGAAGCAAAGGCGAAAACGGAGCAGCTGCAGATCAGACAGAACGAGCTTCAGAAGCTAAAGGATGAATGGAAGAGAGTTTTCGACGAACGTTTAACTCTTGAACGTGAAAAAGCGAAAAAAGAGTCAACAATTTCGTTGTGCGAACAGTTGCTAAGAGAAACAACGATACTGGAGACGGCGATTCAAAGCCTTGGAAACCCATCTTTTCCAGTGAGTCAAATAACAAATTCAGAGAACAAGTTTGAAGAACCCTTTGCAACGCGGTTTAAGCTCTTAAAAAGCGATAACCTAAAGGAATTAGCACAAAACTCCGATCAGCAACTCTCAAAGTTTAGCAAGGAGATAAATGAAAATCAGACAAAAGCGGAAAACTTGGAAGAGGAAACCGAAAAAGTTGGCAACCAAGTTATTGACGACAGAATCAGATTGGCGATACTGCAGTACCGAAGAGAAAACGTGACGGCTAACCTTGAGAAATTAAGCAGGAAGCTGATTGATGCGAGGGCGTATGTGGACGAAGCGGTTAAGAGATCTGAGCAGACAGGATCTAGAATCGCTGTTGTAAAAGGCATAGGTGAGGTTCTCGACGAGATCAGGGTTACAGACGGATATCTGGCAGCGCTTTCTGACGTTTCAGAGGACATAGAACGCATGTACGAATCCTACTCAAAGCTTTATCTGGAGCTGAAGGAAAAGGCTCGGCTCGTCGCTGAAAACCGTGAAAGGGCGTTGGAAGAGGTTAAAGCAAGGATGCAGGCTTGGCGAACGGTGATTCAAAGCCTTCTAGACAGAGTGAGCCTTCAATACCAGAGCATCATAACGCAAGCTCAAGCTGTTGGAGGAGTTAGGCTGGTTAATGGACATGACATAGAAGCCGCTGGACTAGAAATTCTCGTAGGCTTCAAAGGAGGCAAACCTGTTCCGTTAGACGCCTACACACAGAGCGGTGGAGAAAGGACAACAGCAATCATAAGTTTTCTGTTAGCCCTACAGCAACACGTACGCTCACCGTTCCGCGCCGTTGACGAGTACGACATTCATATGGACCCGAAGAACCGGGAGATGATCGCAAACATGCTTGTCTCAACGGTGAAGGACGCGAACGCTCAGTACTTAGTGATTACGCCGAGTCAAGTAACGTTCACAAAAAGGGAAGTCAACATAATCACGGTTCAAAACGTTGAAGGAACATCGATAATCAGAGAGGTTGCCTGATGCAGGCGAAAAGGCAGCGGAAAAAGCTCGGAAGGGAGAAGCTTCAAAGAGTAACCGAGATGTGCAGGTCTGTTGAGGAACGCTCCATCGACCCGTTTCTCATAGACGTTGACGAAGTCATAGAGGTGATTAAGGAATACTTCTCTGAGTGGGAGCTTCCCGAAGACCTGTGCTTGGACGCTGAAACAATACACCATATAGCCTCGGTGATAAGACTTCAGGGCGACTGGGTTAAGCACCGTTCAACATCGCTATACACAGACCCGTTCCTCCTAGAACAAAAGCTCACACGCACAGGCAGAGAAGAAATTCTTGAAACCTTCCTTAAAGCTTGGCATCCCATAGTGGAGATGGAACAGATCTCGCTCCACAGCCTAGCAGAAGCGATCAAATACTGGAAAAGTTTGCTACCTCTCAGTGAGAGATGGAAAGAAATTCTCCCGGCTGAAATCGAAGCCGGTCTCACAACGCGGGAGGAGCTGATAAGGCAGAGAATTCTGTCGGATAAGACTTTTTCAGAGGAGCTTGAAAGTTTCTGGGACGAACTGAAGAGAGAGGTTAAGGAAAATGGTAAGAACCGGAGGATTAGGTACTGGGATTTCATCGGAGCGGGCAGCTATGAAGAAACTGTGCACAGAGCCTTCATGACGAGTTTTCTAGTCACATACGGATACGCAACGTTAGAGATTTATCCGCTGGAAGAGGAAATTTTCATTAAACCTTACGAAAAGCAGGTAACCAAAATCGGGAAAAAACAGTTGATCTCCATACCGATAGCTGTCACAGCGGAAGAATGGACTAGATGGAAGAAGGGTGAACTAACGTGAGCAAGCGTGGCAGAAGGAAAGCCTACTACGCGAGAAAAGTGAAAACGGCAACCCACATGCTCTTTTTTCGAAGGCACAGAAAACCCGGGGTGAAAGGATGGGAGCTTCGGAGGAGACTGGGTTCAGACTACCCGAAAGTCCTAAGTGTCTTGGACAACTACCTGAAAGCGCTTGATCTGCAGGTCAAAACGGTTTTCGAAGTAGAGAAACCGGCTGAAAAGCCGACCCCCGAGCAGCTGGACAAAGCCAGATTTTACATAATATTAAGAGGCGAGTTAACACCGAAGGAGACAAAGATGATAGGTTGGCGGATCGACGACCTAGCAGGACTGGCGATAGCGATCTCTTACATCATGTCTAAAAGGGGGAAGACGCCGCGAAAGGAAGTTGAAGAGCTGCTTCGCGATAAGTTGCCGGGATGGAGGGTCGGCATCAACATCGACCGATACATCCGTTACGGATACTTAATGCAAGACGAAAATGAACAGTTATATTTAGACTGGAGAACACGCGCTGAAGTTGACCAGAAAGCGCTTATAGATATTCTCCTAGGCGTTGAAACCTAAACCGCAGAATTTTTTTATTTTCTTAGTTTATGGTAAATGAAAGCTATGACGTCTATAACTATTATTGCTATGAGGATAAGCAATGGACTGCCTAGAAACTGTTCTTCAAAGGATTCTCCTGCAGCATTAACAGACTTGGTTGATGCGAACAGGAGGAATAACATGTAAAAAACCGATGGGATTTGCTTTTTCATGTTTTAAATCCCTTTGGATTCATGTTATGCTCACGTTTTGTATCTGGAAGTATCTTTTGGCCAAGAAGCGTAGACGTTCGGCGTTTCTCCCGTTTTTTCCTATTGCAAGTCCCTTGTCTCTCGGGTTAACCGTCACAACGGCTATCGTTTTTCCGTCGGGTTTCTCGGTTATGCGAACCTCTTTGACGTTTGCAGGTTTTAGGGCGTTCTTGATGAACTGTGTTGGGTTTTCTGAATACTCGATTATCTCATGTTTTTTACCGGTCATTCTCTCCAGCACGTGTATGTTTTTTCCGCCTTTTCCGATCGCCATTCCTATTTCGCCTTCCTTCACCAGGAAGATTATGCGTCCTTGCTCTTCGTGTATTATGCAGTCTTTGACGTTCGCTCCTGTTATGCTTTCAAATAAGGCTATGTACCGCATTTCTGTGCTTGTGAACCGTATTCCGGTGGTCATCCGTTTCCTCCATGGGACTTCGCTGACTTCACTTTTTCCATCAGTTTGAGAATCTCTGAGTCACCCGGCTCTCTTATACTTAACGCTGAAATAATGAATGGTTTTCCGCATGTGATAGCCAAATCCATCGATGAGCCTTTATAAGTGATTAGTGGAACATTGGAAAGTTTGCAGCAATATTCTATGTCTTCACGCATGGTTTTAGGGCAGTTTGCAGCCAAGATTATGAGCTTCACTTTTCCTGTTTTGGCGTATTGTGTCGCTGTGTTTGCTCCGAAGGACACTCTACCTGTTTTCACAGCTGTCGCGATTGCTTTATCCACATCTATCATTTCTTCTTTTTCCTCTTTGATTTCTCAGCGGACATGTAAAGCTCAACTAATCCCGTGCCGATTGGTATGGACTGCCCAACTATAACGTTTTCTGTTACGCCTTCCAGCGGATCGCTCTCTCCTTTCACGGCAGCGTTAACGATGTTTGGAAGGGTTATCTCGAAGGCAGCCCTAGCCAAAACGCTTGATTTCTTCCCGCTGACGCCGTGTCTGCCTATCTGCTGTACCTCGCCAGTGGAAGTCATCATATCCGCGACGAGCATGACATGGCGGCGGTCAACGTCTAAGCCCTGCTCTTCTAGAACGCCCACAGCCTCGTTTGTCAACGCGTTCCTCGCCGCCTCTATCCCGAAGGTTTTGGCGATTTCATGCACGTGATTTGTCGTGGTCCGGGAAGGGTCAACCCCGTAAACCTCTAAAACTTTCGACAGGTTGGAGCCGTCTGTTCTTACAACCCACTCTCCGCGTTCTTGCATAACCAAGACACGCCGAATGAATGGTTTCGGCACACCTTTAACGTGAAGCGAAGAAACCTTGTTAAGCAGTTTTTTGCGGTCTTCAGCCTTTTCAGGCTTTAGATATATGCGTTTGCCCCTCATTTTCACGGTGCAGTTCTGCAGCTCTAACACGTCTTCCAGCTCTTGAGGCGTTACTTCTCTGTCCTCCATCATGGTTTTGTCAAGTGCGATGATTATCTCCTCACGCGCCGAGTCCTCGTAAATCGCTTCCGCTAGGTCTTCTATTGTTGTGGAAATTATGTTGCGGGCTATTTTCGTCGCAGCCTCTTTGTTTTTCCTGTGCTTTCCAGTTAGATGGATGGTCATTATCGGTGTTGAGGGATTTCTTCTCGCATCCACGATCTCCATCAATCTTGGCAAGCCTAAGGTTACGTTTTGCTCTCGAACCCCAGCGTAGTGAAAAGTCCTAAGAGTCATCTGCGTGCCTGGTTCACCTATCGACTGCGCCGCAACTATGCCAACCGCCTCACCAGGCTCCACCAAGGCACGCTTGTAGTGTTCAACAGTTAACTTGATTACTGCCTCCACTCCTTTCTTGCTCAGTTTTGCTTTGGCTAAGCCTTCCCTAAGCTCCTTCATAAGTAATGGTGTGAGCTGGTCTTCAACCTCTTTCAAGCGTTTTTTGATGTGTTCAGGTGATGCTGGTTTGCCCTTCGCAACCATGATTTTCATCTGTTCGATTAGTCTGCTTACGTTCACAGCTTTTCCGTGGTCGCTTTTAGCTGGATCAACGCCGTCTTCACCGTACTTGAACTGAACTATGTCTCCAACCGAGTCTCTAACGGTTCCGTCATATTCTAGGCGTAGATGCTCCAACGCGTTAATCAGTCTTCTCTGCATGTATCCGCTTCGCTGTGTCCTAACGGCTGTGTCAACGAGGCCCTCTCTCCCACCCATCGCGTGGAAGAAGAATTCAACAGCGTCGAGTCCCTTCTGATAGGAGGAATACACGAAGCCTCTAGCCTTGGGACTTGGGTCGCCCGGCTTAAAATGCGATAAGGCACGGTTCAGGTATCCGCGCATTATTCTTTTTCCACGCACTGCCTGCTGCCCTACGCATGCAGTCATCTGTCCAATGTTTAGACTTGAACCTCTGGCACCTGTTCTCGTCATAATCACGCCGGAATTTTCGAGGTTGAAGTCCTCGTCGGCTATCTTTCCAGACTCGTCTCTTGCCTTGGCCAGTTCGTTCATCACGTATATTTCAAATGAGTCTTCAAGTGTTTGTCCGGGAAGCCTTGGCAGAGTGCCGTTCCGATAACTACTAATCAGCGCCTCTATTCTTCTTTCAATTTTCTCCATCTTTTTTCTTATTTTGTTTTCCGCTTTTGCAGACAAGATAAGCTCGTCGTAGGAGTACGTGAAGCCTCGCATCGTTATGAAAAGCTTCAAAAGTCGACATATCTTGTTCAGAAACTCGCGTCCCACCTCCACTCCATAATCCTTTATCATTCTGTGCAGGAGGCTTTCGGATTGCTCGGCGCCTATTGAACGCTTGTCGATAACCCCGCTTTTCAGTTGACCGTCTTTAATTATCACATAGTAATCCTCTTCTGAGGCTTCGGCTTGGTAGATACTCGCCTTTGAGACGTAGTTCAAGTCCTTTGGGAGGAACAAGCTAAAAACTTGTTTACCACTCCAGAGCGGCTGCGGTTTTTTGACTTGCGGTTCTGGTAACGGTCCTTCATATCCCGCTGCGATTAGCAGTCTGCCAACCTCTTCTTTCGTCAGGTAGTTGGATTTTATAGTGAACAGATACGCGGCTGTTATAAAGTCTCGGATCGCACCTATTATGGGGCCTCCGAATCTTGGGGAAAGTATCTGGTCTTGAACCTGCATCAGTAAGCGTGCTTCTGTTCTTGCCTCTTCGCTTTGCGGTACGTGGAGGTTCATCTCGTCTCCGTCGAAGTCAGCGTTGTAGGGTGGACAAACGCAAAGATGCAGGCGAAAAGTTTTGTATGGTAAAACGCGCACGCGATGCGCCATAATCGACATGCGGTGAAGCGAAGGCTGACGGTTAAATATGGCCATGTCACCGTCCTTGAGGTGCCTTTCCACGGTGAAGCCCGGCTCCAAAGCTTCAGCAACTTTTTCCCTGTCAACGACGAACTCGAGTCTGACGCGTTTGCCGTCAGGCCTGATTATGTAGAGCGCACCAGGATAACTTTCGGGTCCGTTGATGATGAGCTTACGCATTTCCTCAGCGTTCCATTCCGTGACCTTTTCAGGCAAAGACAAACGCATCGCAATATCAAGCGGAACACCGACCTCGTTTATGTCCAAGTTTGGATCCGGAGATATCACGGTGCGTGCTGAAAAGTCAACTCTTTTTCCTGAAAGATTGCTTCTGAACCTTCCTTCCTTCCCCTTCAACCTCTGCGAGAGCGTTTTTAGCGCTCTGCCTGAGCGGTGTCTTGCCGGGGGAATTCCCGAGGCTTCGTTGTTGAAGTATGTGGTTACATGATACTGGAGAAGCTCCGACAAGTCTTGGATTATGAGCGTCGGGGCTCCGGCGTCCATGTTTTCCTTCAGTCGCTGGTTTATGCGGATTATGTCCACTAGTTTATGTGTTAAATCGTCCTCTGATCTGATGCCGGATTCCAGCGTTATCGACGGACGCACATAAACCGGCGGAACCGGTATGACTTGTAGAACCATCCATTCTGGACGGATCGTCTTCGGGTTGAAACCCAAGAGTTCAAGGTCCTCGTCTGATATCCTTTCCAGCCTTTCTCTAACCATGCTCGGCGTTAATAGCTGCGAACCGCTCTCAGGAATCTCCTCGCTGAATTTTGTTGGTTTTTCATAAACTATCTTATATTGGATTGCCCCACATTGGGGACACTGTTTCACCTTTGTTTCTTTTACAATCTCCTTGTAAACTTCGTCTGGAACCACGCCTAAAAGCGTGCGTGTCCTTTCAATTTTGGCTTTAACTTTTCCTATTCTCTCGTCTGGCAGTAGTATGCGCCCGCAGTTTCTACATGTCGCCTTCAGAAGCGTGTGTATGAGCTTCGCGAATTCTATGTGTATTATTGGGACGGCGAGTTCGATGTGGCCGAAGTGGCCGGGGCATCGGATAGCGGTGTTGCCGCACGTCTTGCATCTTTGTCTCGGTTCAAGAGTTCCGAGCCTACCGTCCATCAACCCGGAGATGATGGGCGCACCGTCTTCGTCGTAAGTGTCCGCTGTCTGAATCTCCGCTATGGAGAACTTGCGTATCTCTTGTGGTGATAACACGCCGAAGTGAATCTCATCCACAACTTTATGAACGGCTTCTTCCGTCGTCATGTCACGCCTTCTCCTTGAGCCTGAGCTTAGGCGCTATACAGAGGCTCATCAGTTCTTGTAGCAGGAGCTTGAAGGCGTAGGAGACTATCACCGGCGAGATGTGGGCGTTTTCTCCGCATAGCCTGCACACGTACCGTCTCTGCCTCATGTTGTAGTAGGCTATGTAACCGCAGTTTTCACAGACGTAGAGCACGTACTTGTCTGATTCCTCCAGCAGTCTGTCACGAAGCAGCATCGCCGCTCCATGTCCCACTAGGCAGTCTCGTTCCATCTCACCGAATCTTAAGCCTCCGCCTCTCGCCCTCCCCTCAGTGGGCTGCCGCGTAAGCATCTGCACTTGTCCCCTCGCCCTAGCGTGCATTTTGTCTGCAACCATGTGATGCAGTTTCTGGTAGTAGACAACGCCAACAAAAATGTCCGCTACAAACTTTTCGCCGGTTATGCCGTTGTAGAAGACTTCTCTGCCTGTGTTGCTGAACCCCAGCTTAACCAAGGCTTTTCTAAGCTCTCCAACTCCCTCATTTGAGAAAGGAGTTCCATCCACAGGTTTTCCTCTGGCAGCTGCAACTTTTCCAGCTATCGCTTCGATGAAATGTCCGATGGTCATTCTGGACGGGATTGCATGGGGGTTAATTATTATGTCAGGAACTACGCCGTCTTCTGTGAAAGGCATGTCCTCTTGCGGAATGATTAATCCTATGACCCCTTTCTGACCGTGACGGGAGGCGAACTTGTCACCTAACTCTGGGATACGTTGGGCGCGAACCTTAACCTTGACGAGTTTGCTTCCCTCACCGGATTCTGTGATGAAAACTTCGTCAACGACTCCCGTTTCAGAAGGCCGCATATCCACTGAGGTGTCACGCATTGAAGGCCCCTTAACCTCAAACTCTTTATATTCTTCAAGGAACCTCGGTGGACTTGTCCTGCCGATGAGGACGTCTCCACCGGAAACTTCAGCCTCTGAGCCTATCATCCCGTCGGGTTCAAGCAGCCTATAATATTGTTCTCCCCTGTATCCACGTATCCCGGGTTCTGGCAGATTGAATTTGTCTCTTAATCCGCCTAAGTATTGGCGACATTCACCTTCGTATATCCTATAAAAGGTTGAACGTGCGAAGCCTCTCTCGATTGAGGCTTTGTTGAAGACCAGCGCATCTTCCATGTTGTAGCCCTCGAAGGAAAGCACACCCACTACACAGTTTTGCCCGGACGGTCGAAGGTTGTAGCCCATTATCTCCATCGGTGTTGTTTCAACCAGGGGTATCTGCGGGTAATGCAGAATGTGCGATCTGGAGTCTGTGCGCTGCATGAAGTTTGTTGCGTATATGCCTAATGCTTGTTTCGCCATTGCGGCTTGGTAGGAGTTTCGCGGGGACTGGTTGTGTTCAGCGTATGGGACTGTGGAGGCGCATATGCCGAACATGGTGTACGTTGCGATTTCTGCATGAGTGTGCTCTGGGGCGACGTTTTCAGGGCTTAAGGCAACATAGGCGTTTTCTTCTTCCTCAGCGTCGAGGTATTCGATTATACCGCTTTTCACAAGGTCTTCCCAAGACCACTCTCCTGAGAGTACCCTCTCAACATGCTCTGGTTGAAGCTTCGACATGGCGTCTTCGATTATTATAAGCGGTCTTCTGACTCTTCCTCGGTCACAGTTGATGTGTATCTCATCTCTTTCACCGTGAAGTTTTGAGAAGTGGGCGATGTTGACCTCGCTTGAGGTTTCGCTTCTTCTCCGTCCCTTTCTGAATTCTTCTGTTAGTTCCGCTGGGGAGGTGCAGTATCCGACTGGGTTTCCGTCAACGAAGACTTTCGCCCCTGAAAGTCTTAAGGTTTCATTCGCTTCCCATATGGGTGTCACACCCATGTCGTAAAGAATCTGTTTTATTTTCTCCGGATTCACGCCCACTGAGATACATGCTGATAATGCCAAGTTCTTGACTAATCCACAGTTTGAGCCTTCAGGGGTTTCGTTTGGGCATAAGCGACCCCAATGCGTGGGGTGCAGGTCTCTCGCCTCGAAGTTTGGTTGACTTCTGCTCAGCGGTGATTGTAGTCTGCGCAGGTGGCTGAGGGTGGACACGTGGTTTGTTCTGTCCAGAAGCTGAGTTATCCCAACTCTTCCCCTTCCCCAGTTCCCAGTGGCAATCGCGTGTTTCACCCTCTCACTGACTATTCCGGGGCGAACCGCCACCGAAACCGTGATTAACGGACCTTTCACGCCTATTCGTTCAAGCTGATATTTTATGTCTCTGCAGAGGTTTCTGAAGGCCACCCTGAACAGGTCTGCAAGCAGGGGACCCGCGAGTCTCAGTCGCTTATTCTTGAAATGATCTTTGTCGTCCGGTTTTCTCCTTCTGAGTTTCAGCTCGATTGCTCTGCACGCCATCTCGCCGAGGAAAAACGCCTTGTCTTTTCGGCTTTCACTCGTCCTGCCGATGTGAGGTAAGAAGTTTCTGTCTATGGCGTTTTCTGCTTTTTGAATTCGGTATTCCTCGACTTGGCCGTGGGCGACGCGGTTTCCGATGAAGAGGGTCGCGTCTCGAACCGCGTCTACTCCAATGGCTTTCTCAAATGAATCTTCTAACTCATTTTGTACGGCCTTTTCCAGAGAAACAGTTTCGGCTATTTCCTTGTCTGATTCCAAGCCTAATGCACGCATTATTATTACGAACGGGATTTCGGTTGGCACACCCGGCAATGAAACGTATACGGCTCCGTCCGACTTCATTTTCAGCTCTATCCTGGCTCTGAAGCCCACTGTGGTGGAGAATATCTTCGCTTGGTACACTGGCGATGCGCCTTTCTCATTTATGTCCACTATTATGCGATTTGGCGCAAGGTCTTCTAGGGCTACCATCACTCTCTCCGAACCGTTCACTATGAAGTAGCCTCCAGGGTCATCCGGGTCCTCTCCGCACGCTATCAACTCATCCCTTGAAAGCTGGGATAGGTAACAGAGCTTTGACTTCAGCATCACCGGAACGTTTCCGATGTAGATGAGCTCCGTGTCCTGTTCCCTGCCGTCCATCACCGGCGTCATCTCAAGGGCTAGAGGCGCTGCGTACGTCAGGTTGCGGTGTCTCCCTTCCATCGGATAGATCTCGTGTTTTGTGCCGTCCACCTCCGTCACGTACGGTCCGGTTATCCTCGTTTGAGGGTCTATTATCCACACCTGACCCAGTTTCACCACGTAGGGGCTTTCCGGAACCTCTATTGATATTTTGCCTACCTCGTCTATGACCCCCTGCAGGCCGTGGTCTATGAACTCGTTGTATGAGTCTAAGTGTTGGCGGACGAGGCCTTTCTGTTTGAAGAATGATTTCAGTAAAACATGCATCTCCTCTTTTGAAGAGACAGCCAATTTAACTGTTCCTCCCCAGTCTTGTGTTTAAACATACATGGGTGGAATTACGCGATGCGGGTTTTCTCAAACTTTTAATTTCCTCCGAGGTTGGATCATCCAACTTGAAAAATCGGTCTCCAATATTCTAAAGAGCTAAAAACGTAAACCGCACAGCTCTCTAATAAACTTTACCGTGTAGTATCGGGGTGACGGAGCTTGAGTGAGCGAGGATTTCGGGTGCGGGTTGTCTGGCTTATCTTAAGCGGGAACGCCGAAGAGGCTTTAGAGTCACTCGCCAAACGTTATGATGTAGCCGTTCCGATTCTGCGTGTTGGGTTGCCGAAGGGGCGCAGGAAGAATGTTCTAGGATGCTACACCGTGAAGGATTCAACAATTCACGTTTTGAACAGTGACGTGTTCTGCAACCCATTTGTGATTCTGCACGAGTTCTACCATCACTTGAGAACGGTAAACAGGAAGCATCGGGGGACGGAGAAGTATGCGAACAAGTTTGCACAAGACTTTATTGAAGCGTACAAGTCTGTGATGAAGAAATAATTAATAAGAAGCGCTTAAAGGTTTGATATTGGCATGCGGCGGTAGCCAAGCCAGGTCAAAGTCTTAGAGAGACGGCTGGAGGCGAAGGACTCAAGATCCTTTCCCGTAGGGGTTCGCCGGTTCGAATCCGGCTCGCCGCACCATAAATTTTTAGATGAATGGTGTTTGGTAAGTAGCGGGGGGGTAATATTGCATGGGAATGAGGTTCTTGGTTTTAAGCTTCATATTGTGGGGGATAGGCTTGTGAAAGTGGGTGTTCACTGGGTTGTTTTTGCTGGGGCTGCCGCTTATTGTTATGGAAGCAAGAGGAAGGTGACGGATGTTGATATTTTGGTTGAGGGTGAGGATTTGGAGAAGGTTAAAGCCGTTCTGGCAGATGTTGAGGGTGTGGATGTTGTTGCTGATTTGAAAATGAATGTGGATGGGGAAACTTGCCTCTTTTTCATGGATGAAGAAATGGTGGAAAATATTCAGCGGAGAAGACTTTTCGATGTGGAAGTTCCAGTTATACCTGTCGAAGACAATGTGATATTCAAGGCGATTCTCCAAAGAGGTGAAAACCAAGGCAAACATGGCATAGAGGATATACAGCACATGGTTTCGAATGAAAGGATAGATTTGGAATATCTTGAAAAGAGGATTCAGAAATATCATGCGGGGAAAAGGGTTAAGCCTCTGCTAAAGTCTCTGGGAATCCTTAGTAACCTTTAAACCGTCTGGCATTTCGGCTTCCACCTTTAAAAACAAAGAGCAAAACGTGTGTTTTTAGGTAAAGGCATATATTTATCTGTGCGTCTAGAAACCGTTCATAACAGACTGGTTTACAAGGCGAAATCGATGACGCTCACCGACGAAATAATCAAGTTGAAAAGGGAGAAGAAAGCGGTAATTTTGGCTCATAACTATCAGCGTCCAGAGATTCAGGATATCGCGGATTATGTTGGCGACAGCATAGAGCTGAGCAGGAGAGCTGTTGAGGAAAAAGAGGCAGAAATGATAGTTTTTTCGGCGGTGGACTTCATGGCTGAGTCGGCGGCTATCTTGAATCCAGAGAAGAAGGTTTTGTTGCCGAGCTTGGGGGCGCGTTGTCCGATGGCTCAGATGCTCACGGTTCATGAAATCAAACGGTGGAAGGTGCTGTACCCTCTCGTGCCCGTGGTTCTCTACGTGAACACTCTGGCTTCGGCTAAGGCTTACTGTGACATATGCTGCACGTCGGCGAACGCTGCGGAAGTGGTGAACTCGGTGAACGCTGAGACAGTGCTCTTCGGGCCGGACCGCAACTTGGCGGAGCATGTTCAGAGAGAAACTGGAAAGACGATCATTCCGATTCCCGAGAGAGGCTTTTGCCCGACACATGTGCTTTTCCAGCCTGAAGACACGCGGATGCTTAAAACACGGTACCCAGACGCGGTTTCCATGGTTCATCCAGAATGCACGGTTGAGATGCAAGATATAGCTGACTTCATCGGCAGCACGTCGCAGATGTGCAGGTACGTAAAGAAAAGCAACGCCGAAACTTTCATCGTAGCCACAGAGGAGGGGATTTTGCACCGTTTGAGAAAGGAGAATCCGGGGAAAAAGTTTGTCTTAGCCTATGAGGATGTGGTTTGTCCAAACATGAAGTTGAACACGCTTGAGAGACTTTACGCCTCTCTTAAAGAGGAGAAACACGTGATCACCATTCCAGAAGCGGTGGCTAAGAAGGCTAGAAAAGCCTTGGAAAGGATGTTCGAGTTGAAAAACTGAAGAAAACGAGCAGTGAGCAAAATGGTTGAACTAACTCCAAAAAGCGGCGTTGAAGCCCGCTTAGACGAGCATTCGGAGTAGGAACGTATGGACAGCTCAGAACGAAGGATAGTAGGTGCGCTGCTGCTGCTCCTAGGCGTTTCTTTCCTAGCTGTAGGCATGCACACAGGTCAGCTGAACAAGATAGTGGAGATGCTGAAAACCATTTTCAGAACGTTTTGATACGGCTTATTTCTCGTATGGTTGAAGTGTCCTTCTGGTATGGTTGTGCTGCACGGGTTTAGATGAGCGATTTTAGTTTTGGCTTTCCATCTTTTCGTACATTTTCTCCAGCGTCCAGCGGATGCTTGATTTAAGCTCTCTTAAACGGTTGGCGTCCACGTTGTTGATCGCTATTTCGCGGATTATGTCGCCGTCTTGAACAATGTTGTAGGAAAAAACCTTGTCAGGCGTCAGCTGACCGACTCGGGTTAATTCGCTGTCTTTTTCCTTCATCTTGGCTAAGACTCTTTCAACTAGGAACTGGGTGAAGGGCGGAGTGTTGGAGTTGAAGTTTTTGTCTTCAGCGAGCGCCACGCGCAGGGAGTTTTCGCTTAGGTGAAGGTTTGCGAGAAGTTCACCGGTGAGTGTTTTTAGCGGAACAACGCTTTCGTACTCGGCTGTGGGTGCGGGATAAGGCGGTTTAGCTTCTGCTTCTTCTTTAGGCGGCAAGGTTTCAGTCATAGCAGGTGTTTTCACGATTTTTGCGCGTTTGAAACCCTTTTCCAGCAGTATACTGTCCACTGTTTCCAGCATTGTTTGCAGCTCTTTGAGTTCAGACTCAAGTTCGCTAACTCTTTTTTGAAGTTTCTTCTTGAAAGCTACGAGTTTCTTTATTTTCTCAGCTTCTTCTTCGGGCATTGCTTTCACAGTGTATTTTAGAAGCGCTTTTCCTTTATCAAGTCTTTGAAACAAAATCTTGGTTTGCCACTCAAACTAACTCGGTGACGGTGTAGGTTTTGATGTCGGGTTCGGGACTGGGAAGGGGTTTAAGCTTGGCTCCTAACTTTTCTTGGAGGAATTTCTCAAACTCTTGGAAAACGGTGCTGTTTGTATGATTAAGTTTGACGCATAGTTTTTTCCCTCCGAGGAGCGGGCTTAAGTCGTAGAGAGCTACTCTTCTGGAGAAGTCTGAGTTTTCAAAAATCGTTTTCACTAGGGTTTCCGATGGCGCCTGTGAAAAAAGCCAAGCGGTGTAGGCGGCTTCCACAACACGATAGGATGAGCCTTCCTGGACAACGCATTTTCTGTCGGTGACTATTCTTTCAAACGTTGACGGTTGAACATCTCTCCTCCAGAGAAAATTGTGGTATCTGTCATCCGTTTCAATCCAATCTTCGCTTTCGGAGGTTTTCCACCCGCGAAAACTGCATGAAGCCTTAAATTTAGTAAGAATGTCCCAGACTTTAGGTGTGCTCATCTTGTTTCACAAACTTTCAAAATCTTCTAGAACAATATTCTATTTCGTAAATTTAAGTTTATCTGTCAGTTTGTTCGCAAAACTGTAGGAAAAACACCCTTAGATTGAAGAATTGTAGGTAATTTTTGGTTTTATCGACATTTTTCTGGAAGATGAAGGGTTAAAAATTTGACGGAAAAAGGGTGAATTTTCTACAGTTTACTCTTCACCCTCTATCACCTCCTTTTCAGTTTCAATCTCATCTATCTTAACGCTCCAGTTGCGAAGCATGAAGCTGCTTAAAGCCCAGTTTCTACCGACTTTATCTGCTACGCGTTCACCGATCTCAGCAGCCATCCGCTTGTTCATACGATTGACCCTGCGAGTAATATGATGATACTTTAAACCGTAGCGACGTACTTTGACGTAAATCATTTTAGGCGTTTTCCGGTGCATCTTGGTTAAAAGCTCGGTACCTTCCATATCCGGCAGCCTTCTTCTTCTACCTGTTTGTGAAAGAACCAAAAGTGAAAAAAGGATAACGTTAAACTCACGTATATACATTAATGTGGCGATTATGTAGCCGTTTAAACGATGTTTTTAAACCTTCTCTAGAGACCCAAGCAGTTCAGAGATTTCAGTTGTTGCCACGCACATGACCGTATCAGCGTCACTATAATAAAGATATACTTTATCGTCTTTGAGAACAGCCCCGCAGGTGAAGATGACATTAGGGACAACGCCTTTTAACTCATACTCTTCCTGAGGCTCTAAAATCGGTTCTCTTCCCCTCTTTAAGATCTTGTGTGGATGTTTCGAGTCCGCGACGGCTGCTCCAAGCCTGTAGTTCCACTCCTTATCAACAGCGTGATATATGATCAACCATCCCTCTTCAGTCTTGATTGGAGGCGCTCCTCCACCAACTTTAAAGTACTCCCATCCCTTTCGAGGGCTCAATACTATGCTTGTGTCACCCCAATGGGTAAGATCATCGGAATACGCGATCCATATGTGAGGCGGAATTCGATGGTACATGACCCATCGCCCCCCTATCTTCTCAGGAAACAAGCATGCATGCTTGTTGTCCACCATCGGGAAAGGATAATTCCTAGGTCCCCACCTCCAGCTCTTCTGAATGAAGTCTTGGGTGGATATGGAGGTCATAGCTATCTGAATCGATTTTAAAGAGGTAAGCAGACCAGGTACTTTTCCGTAGGCGGTGTAAGTGAGGTATATTCTATCTTCGATTTCGGTGAGCCTTGGATCCTCGCATCCGAGACATTCCAGCTCGTTTCCATGCTCCGGTTCGAAAACTGGATGATTCAACCTTTCTTCTATAAGGAAGCCATCATTGGTTGATGCATATCCAAGTTTAGAGACGCCTCCTTTCCGCCCCCTCGCTCTATATAGGAGATGTATCTTCCCCCCAAGGTATATTGCAGCGGAGTTGAAGACCATATACGACTCCCACATTCTTTTTGGGTTGGGCTTCAATATTGGGTTACCCTTATACTTCTCAAAAACGCAACTCATTCCAGTAGCCTCTCAACCATCTATCGGTATCAAATATGCAGTGGCAACTTAAACTTGTTGTCTTTAAAATTGTTCATAGTTTAACCCGGAAAGGTTCAAAAGGTTCATATTCAAATCCTATGGCTATACATTACAGTGTTTAGTTCGGGGATTCTGTCTTGAAGATTGGTTTGATGGGAGCGTGGAACACCGATTCGGGTGCCTCCATACATGCAGAGTTCATAGGTAGGGAATGGGTGAAGGCGGGCCATCAGCTGTCAGTCTTCTCCTTTTATGATTATAGTTTCCATGGTACTGCCATAACGAATAGGGATGAGGATTATGTGATCCGTTGCTTCACCACTTCTAAATATCCTCAAGTTAAGTTTGATCCTGTCCCCTTCCTTGAAGAAGATTATGAAGTTTTTGTTGTTGAAGATTTGGGAATGTTGCCTCAAGACCCTCTGGGAAAGATTATTCATTGGATAAAGAGGAAAGCTAAGACCGTCACCGTAATACATGACGGGAGGTTATCAGAGGATCCTTCTTTTTACCAGTTCGACTGGGATGCCATAGTGGGTTTCGACGAGAGATACATGGAGTTCCTAAGGAAAGGATACCCTAAAGAAATGCTGCACCAAATTCCTTATCCCTGCCATCCACTCAGGGTTGGAGACATGAAAGCAGCGAGGAGAATTCTAAACTTACCCACAGAAAAAAAGATTCTGTTCATGTTTGGGCCTGCTGCAAAGATCGCTGCCGATACAATACCTTGGATACTTAGATATGGCTCCGGCTATCCACTGCTAATTCTTGTTGTAAGCAGGGATAAAGAGGCCATTAAGAAAGCTCGCCAACACTCTCGAAATATCGACATAGAAGTGCGGGAGGAGACTTTAACTCTCTCTCAACTATACGATTATCTGCAAGCTTGCAATGCTCTCATCTTCAATAAGCCTTCCTCACCACACGCAGTGGTTTCGAGCATGATCTTTCAATGTCTAGGTTCGGGATGCCCAATAATAGCGAGAGACTCGAATTTCATAAAAACCCTTCAAAATGAGGTTTTAAAATTTAGAAATCGGAAGGAGTTTGGAGAGTCTTTAGCTGAAGCCTTAGAACAGCGTGAAAGGTACAAGAGCATAGTTGAAAGCGCAAAGAAATATGTGCACAAGAATTCAGCTGAAGTTGTGGCTCAACGATTTATCGATTTGTTTGAGGACCTGAAATAAATCCTTCCAATTTTTTTGAATCAGCATTCCCATGCATGCATAAGGTTGTTCTTTTTATGGTGTAGCTTCGGTTCGCAATTTATAAGATTCTATGGAAGATAGTTCTAGACGCTTGACCGAATGGATAGACTTAATACTTTAATCACTGTGACCTCTATCCACAGCAACCGTGCTCCTAGATAGACTCTTTGAACCGCTCCCATCCATCTCTCGACTCTGATGAAAATTAGTGTCAATGCTAGGATGAGTATAGCTAGAGCTGTTGTTAAGGTATACAATCTGTAGTTTTTCCATTTTGGAGATTTCTTGAACCGTGTAGCCTGCTCCGTCAATCACAATGTTATCTCTCTCCACCACAATCGAGTCATGAATGTCAGCTGTAAACGTGTAGTAGACGTTTCTAACATTCAAAATCGGCGTAGTT